>CAYOSM010000012.1:24200-40243 GCA_964406645.1 uncultured Bifidobacteriaceae bacterium
GGGTCTCCGGCACGGCGCAGGTCTACGGCTCGGCGCGGGTCTGGTCGGTCGAGACCTGCCTCACCCTCAACCGCCTCCCCTCCGGTGCCGTCACCCTCACCCCCAGCGCCGAGCGCACCCCGCTCCTGTGCGTCGGATGCTGGCACGGCACCCCCGCCGACCTCCGCACCCTCATCGCGGGCGAGGACTGGCCTGAGGCACGCGGCGACGAGCAGGACCGCCGACGCCCCGGGCTGGCCGCGCTGGCCGACCTGGCCGACGCGGTGGCCGCCACGTGGGGCGACCCGGCCGAGTGGCCCGTCGCCGAGCAGGAGGTGTCGGCATGACCGGCCACGACCTGGCCGCCTTCGTGTGGGCCGTCCTCATCGTCTCCGCGCTCGGCACGGTGTGGGCGCTGGCGGCGATGGTGCGGGAGTTGCGTGCGGAGATCCGGGACCTGCGGGCGGCGCAGGCTGCGGCACGACCCGACGTGTACGGGCGGCTCGCGGCTGAGCGGCCCGACGTGGCGCGGCGGTGGTCGGCGTGACGCCTGGACCTCTCTGCTACGTGGACGTGGAGTCCACCGGGCTCGACCCGCGCATCCACCAGCCCTACGAGGTGTGCATCTGGCGCGAGGACATGGACGACCCGGTCACAACCGCCCTCCCGCACACGCTGGAGCACGCCGACCCCCATGCGCTGAGGATCGGCGGCTACTTCGAGCGCGACTTCGATCCCTGGTGGGCAGATCTCGCACAGGAGCGACGCAGACTGCTGCGCGGTCTCTTGGGAGTCACCTTGGTTGGCAGCAACCCGGCCTTCGACGCCGCGATGCTGACCCGCGTCATCGGCACCCCGGTCTGGCATCACCGCATGATCGACGTGTCCACCGTCGCGATGGTGGTGCTCGACCTGGACCGCCCGATCGGGCTGGCTGAGGTGGTCGAACGGGTCAGTGCACTGGGGTACGTGCTCCCTGAGCCGGACCACACCGCTGAGGGTGACGTGCGCGCGACCCGTGCCGTGTACGAGGCGCTGCGGCTCCTCGGCGGTGTCGCATGACCGCCTGGCTGATCGTCGCGCCCCTCATCGCCTCGCTGGCCGTGGTGACGTGGTGGTGCCTGCGCGCCGGGGACGAGGGCGAGCGATGACCCGTCACTCCAACCTCGGCGGCTGGCTGCCCCACATCACCGGCTCCGGCGGCCCATCTCTGCCCGTCCCGCCCGCGTGGATGGCCGACGCCCTGTGCGCGCAGACCGACCCCGAGGCGTTCTACCCCGACAAAGGCGGCTCCAACCTGGCCGCCAAGAAGATCTGTCGCCGCTGCGAGGTGGCTGCCGAGTGCCTGGACTACGCGCTGGCCGAGGACAACATGAGCACCGACCACTGGTCGCAGTACGGCGTCTGGGGTGGGCTGACTGCTGGCGAGCGGCGCGGGCTCATTCGCGAGCGGAGGGCATCGTGACCCGCCACTCCTGCCCCCGCTGCCGTGCCGTGCGTGCCTGGTGGGCCATCCAGCCGCTCCCGGCATGGAGGCGGAGCGCATGAGGGCCGCAGCGAACCGCGCCAAGGCCCCGGATATCCGTCGCTACGTAGGCGTCTGCATGGCCTGCCACCACTGGCAGATCGATGTTCGACCGGGTGCCGTCAGCGACCTGGGCGGCAGCCGTGCCGCGCTCTGGGCGATCGGCGAGGCGCACGTCGACCACATGGCCGAGTGCCCCGGCGCGGGTGGGCGCATCAAGTTCGGCGACCAGTGGGTGGAGCCGCCGCGCATGTCGGACGGGGCGACCGCTTCCGGGACGATCCAGATGGAGCCGCTGCCGAGGTGGTGGTCGACGTGGTGAGGGCCGTCCGCGACCACAACGGCGAGTGGGTCACCCTCGGCGAGGTGCTCGACGCCGCCGACGTCGAGGCCGAGCACGGCCCCTGGTGCCGCTGCGGGACCTGCGCCGACCGACAGGCCGCGTTCAACGCCGCTATGGCCCCCACCTGCCAGCGGTGCGGGCAACGGCTCGCCCACGCCGCACCCGCCAACGCCTGCCCCGACCACAGCGGCTACTGCGCCGACTGCCTGCCCCGGTGCGGGGAGTGCTCCGACCGCGCCATCGAGGCCGCCGACGAGGACCGGGGGTGGCTGCCGTGAGCGTCCATCCCTGGCGGTCGGGCTGGTGCGGCTCCGGGCACCACGAGCTGTGCCGCGGATCGACCGACGCCAACCCGACGCGCACCGTCATCCCGTGCGCATGCGGCTGCCATGTCGAGGCTCCCGCTGCTGCCGTCGGTCCCGGTCCCGGTCCCGGTCTCGTGCGAGGCATGGACGCCGCCGCAACCCACGGCCTCCACTTCGACATGCCCGAGGCCGACTACCACGCTCAGCCCGCCCTCTCGGCGAGCCGCGCCAAGCTGCTCGTGCCGCCCTCCACCCCGCTCAAGTTCCACCACGCCCTGAGTCAGCCCGAGGAGCACAAGCAGCACTTCGACGTCGGGAAGGCCGTCCACGCCAAGGTGCTCGGCACCCCGCTCGACGTGGTGGTCGTACAGAAGGTCAACCGGTCCAAGGATGCCGTCGACGCCGAGGACTACGACACTGTGAGCGCCCGCGAGCACCGCGACGCCATCTACGCCGAGGGGAAGGTGCCGCTGCTGCGGCACGAGGTCGACCGGGTGGACGCGATGGCCGAGGCTGTCCTCGACAACCCCGACGCCCGCACCATCATGGAGTTCCCCTCCCTGCCCGAGGTGTCCGCGTTCTGGCGGTGCCCCGAGACCGGCGTCGAGTGCCGTGGCCGGTTCGACTGGCTGCCCGAGACCGTCGACGGGCGCCGGCTCATCATCAGCGACCTCAAGACCGCCCGCTCGGCATACCCCTCAGCGTTCATCCGGGCCGCCGCGGACTACCTCTACGACCTCTCCGAGGCGTGGTACCGCGACGGCGCCAGGGTGCTCGGACTCGACCCCGACCCCGAGTTCTTGTTCGTCGTCGTCGAGAAAGACGAGCCGCACGACGTGGCCGTGATCCGTCTCGACGTCGACGCCCGCCGTCGCGGTCAGGGGCTGCTCGAACGCACTCGCCGCATCTACGCCGACTGCCTCGCCAACGACCGGTGGCCCGGCATCGCCCACGGCATCCACACGGTGCCGCTGCCCGCCTATGAGACCTACAAGCATGAGGAGTTCATCGCGCCATGACGACCAGCATCGAGCAGATCCAGCAGCGCACCCCGGCCAATATCACCCAGGCCACCGCCGTCGAGCAGGCCCGTGCCGTCGCCGAGGTCCAAGCCGCCGTCGTGGTTGCCCAGAACGTGCCCCGCGACCGGGAGGCCGCCCTCGCCGAGATGCGCGACTCCTGCGGGCGCCGTGGGCTCGCAGAGCGGGCCTTCTACTCCGTGCCGAACCGGGGCAGCGGGCCGTCGGTCCACCTGGCCCGCGAGCTGGCGCGCATCTGGGGCAACGTCCAGTACGGCGTCCACGAGCTGCGCCGCGACGACACGGCGGGCGTCTCGGAGGTGCAGGCGTTCGCGTGGGACGTGCAGACCAACGTCCGGTCCACGCGAACCTTCCAGGTCCCCCACGAGCGGATGAAGGGCCGCCAGCGTCAGGCTCTGGTCGACCTCGGGGACATCTACCTGAACAACCAGAACGTCGGCGCGCGGGCGGTGCGCGAGTGCATCTTCACCGTCCTCCCGCCGTGGTTCACCGACGAGGCGCAGGGCATCTGCCACGCCACTCTGACCGGGGGCACCGAGGCCAAGCCGGTCGGCGAGCGGGTCGCCGACATGGTGAAGGCGTTCCGTGACCTCGGCGTCTCGGAGGGCGACCTCGAGCGGCGTCTCGGCAGGAAGCGGGGCCAGTGGGGTCCGGGCGAACTGTCGCAGGCAGCCGTGATCTACAGCGAGGTCTCGCGCGGTGAGGTCCGCATCGAGGACGCGTTCCCATCCGATGGTGAGCCCGCGACCGTGGCGTCGCTCGCCCAGCGCTCCGAGCTGGTCGACCCCGAGGCGGGTGCGTCGTGACCGCGCCCGACCTGGCCGACCGCCGCGCGAAGGACGCCGCGATCTTCGCCGCCCTGCGCGACAACGGCGGACTCGCCGCGGTCATGCGCGCGGCCGAGGAGGCCCAGCGGCTCCGGGCAGGCATCGAGGCGCTGGTCGCCGACCTCAAGAAGGCCGACGCGGCGCACTTCTCGCTGGGCCTGATGGGCGTCCGCCTCCGGGCGCTGCTCGACACCGACCCGAAGGAGGTGGAGGGATGAGCACACACCCGTCCCACCGCTACACCGAGACCTACATCGCCGAGCGGTATCGAGACGCCGACGGTGGGCACTGGCTCGAAGTCGTGCGCTTCCCCGACGCCGGCAACGCCCGCGAGTACGTCCGCGACAACACGCCCATGTTCTCGCCCTGGCGCATCGTCCGGCTCCGCATCGAGACCCGCAGCGAGGTGTTGGAGCAGCAGCGCACCGACCCCGAAGGAGGCCGACCAGTGACCGCCCCGGCAGACGACACCACCCTCACCGAGGCCGAGAGGGAGGAGTTGGCGCGCATATGTGGCGGGTACGCCCTCGACCTCCGCGACAGCGACGGCTCGTACTCGACGGAGATCGCCGGGGTCCGCATGGAGAAGTGCGACGACTACGGGCGCACCGTCACAACCCTCCGCGCCGAGCAGGCCGAGCAGCGCCATGCCGATCTGGTCGCGGCAGTCGAGGCGCTGGCTGAGCGGTACGCCGCCGAAGAAGCCAACGCCGACGCGGGCGCAGTTGGTGCCGCAGAGGCTAACGCGAGGGTGGCGCTCTGCGAATGGGAGCGGGAGCGGTACGTCTGGAGGGATGCCCGCCGTCTCCTCCGTGCCGTCCTGGCCGACCACGGCGGGGCAGCCGACCGGATGCGGGCTACCGTGCTCGCCGAGGTCGCGGCCGAACGGAAGCGCCAGACCAACGAGGAGGTCGCCGAGGCGCTCGATGAGCTGGGCGATACCACCCACCTGCGCACCGAGTTGGTGCAGGCCGCCGCCGTCGCGGTCCAGTGGATCGAGGCCATCGACGGCCGCGCCGACCGGGACGGGGGCACGTCGTGATCACCGGCATCGACCCCATCCACGAGCTCGAATCCGACGGCGAGTGCGGCCCCCTCATGGGGTGGCTGCTCTACGGCGACGTGGACCACGACGACATCGAACTGTTCATGGCCGACTACGACGTGGAGGACGTCTTCCCCGAGGGCCACGACGGCGGCTTCGAGGTCACCGAGGAGTACGTCCGCAAGGTCCCCATCCGCCACACCGGAGGATACCGGTACGTCTACTCGGGCCCCGGTCGCGGCGCCCGCAAGTGCGTCCGCGTCGAGACCGCCAACGTGGCCCGCCACTGGTGCTGGAAGCACCCCTACGAGCCCGCGCGGACCGGGTTCCCTAGCAGTCAGTTCATCGACCCGCCCTGGCCGATCATGCCCGACCGCCTCCTATGGATGTGCTCGGACTGTGCGCGCGACCACAGCGAACGCTACAAGCAGGCGTGCGTGCAGGCGGTAGCCGAGTTGCGCGCGCGAGAGGAGCGTGCGTCGTGATCGCGGGCGAGGAGTGGCGCCACCGGGCGGGGGGTGCGTCGTGACCTGGCTCGCCATCACCGTCGTCTGCACCCTCTCCGCACTCACCACCGCGTGGGTGCTCTACGGCGGCGGGAGGCGGGGATGAGGTACGACGGCCTCGACGACTTCGCCGGCCCAGGCGGTTGGGATCAGGGAGCCCGCATGGTCGGGCTGCGTCTGCTCGGCGTCGAGTGGGACGCCGCCGCCTGCGCGACCGCCGAAGCTGCCGGACATGCCCGCGTCAAGGCGGACGTGACGACCCACGACCATGCGGGGCTCGACGTCGGCCGGCTCTACGTCGGCTCCCCGTCCTGCACCCTGTTCTCTGCGGCCGGGTCCGGTGTCGGGAAGCGTGTCCTCGACGTGCTCGCCCATGGCATCGTCCGCATGTTCGCCGGCGACGACCCCGACCGAGTACGCGCCGAGGTCGAGGCCGCGATCCTTCCCGTGACCCGCGCCGAGGCGGAGGCGAAGAACGCCGCCCGGAAGCCTGAGAAGAAGTGGCCTGCCGAGAAGGTCGAGGCCAAGGCCCGCGCTGATGCGTTCGTGGCAGCGCTCGTGCTGCAACCGGTCCGCCGCATCGTGCAGATGCACCCCGAGCGGGTCGCGCTCGAGCAGGTCCCCGAGGTGCTGCCCCTGTGGCAGGTCATCGCCCACGAGCTGCGCAAGCGCGGCTGGTCGGTGTGGACGGGCGTCCTGTGCGCGGCCGACTACGGCGTACCCCAGACGCGACGCCGGGCGATACTCATGGCCTCGCGGGTCTCGCTCGCCCAGCCTCCCGAGCCCACGCACGCCGAGCACCCCGACGACGACCTGGGCGACCTGTTCGGCACGTCCCGGCTGCCTTGGGTCAGCATGGCGTGCGCGCTCGGGTGGGGCTTCGACGATGAGCCCTCTGCGACAGTGTCCGCAGGAGGGGCCGCCACGGGAGGGGCTGAGCCGTTCGCGAACAAGGGCTACCGGGACCGGCTCCGGTCCTACGTCGTCGACCGCCGCACCAACTCCAAGGGCCCTCGCGGGACGACGGTCCCCACTGCCCCTGTTTCGCTCGACCGCCCGGCACCGACCCTGACCGGCAAGTCCGGCCAGCAGTGGGTCATCCGTGAGAACGAGACGCCGCCGGTCTACGTCAACGGCAACCAGCCAAACGCGGCCCGCCGCTCGATCGACGAGCCCGCTCCGACCATCCTGTTCGGCCACCGCTCCAGCGACACCCGATGGGTCTACGAGCGCCCCGCGACCACCATCGTCGGGTCCTTCAATCCCGACGTCGTCGCCGCACCCGGCTACCGCACCGAGACCAGCCGACAGGACGCCCCCGGCTCCGTCTCCGTCTCCGTCTCCGAAGCGGGCGTACTCCAGTCCTTCCCCGCCGACTACCCCTGGCAAGGCAGCAGGAGCAAGCAATACGAGCAGGTCGGCAACGCCGTCCCGCCCCTCATGGCCGCACACATCCTCGCCGCCCTCACCGGACGCGACCTGAACCCGGAGGCCGCAGCATGACCCTCCCCCGAGGCCACCGCCTCATCCCCCTGTCCGCGCTGGACAACCGCCACCTCGGCCGCCATGTCGCCGTGGCAGGCCACGCCGGCATCCTCACCGACATCATCCCCTGCGGCGCCCGCGTGGTGCTCGGGCTGGAGGTCGGCGGGGCGCGGGCGTCGACCGACTGGCTCGACGCCGACGAGTGCGCCGAGGTGTGGCGGGAGGAGAAGCGGTGAGCTACCAGGCGTTCCTCGCGCAGAAGCAGGCCCGCGTCGAGCAGGTCGGGCCGAGCGTCGACCGCGGCACCATCCACCCGCTGCTCCACGACTGGCAGGCCGAGATCGTCCAGTGGGCCGCAGGCGTGGGCCGGGCAGCCATCTGGGCCGACACCGGCCTGGGCAAGACCTTCATGCAGGTCGAGTGGCTCCGGCACGTGACACACGGCGGCTACGGGCTCATCGTCGCCCCGCTGGCCGTGTGTCACCAGACCGTGCGCGAGGCCGCCAAGCTCGGCGTGCCAGCTCGCTACGTGCGGTCCTCGGCGCAACTCGACGGACCCGGCATCTACGTCACCAACTACGAGATGGTCCAGCACTTCGACCCGATCGAGTTCCGCGGCGTCGTGCTCGACGAGGCATCCATCCTCAAGCAGTCCGACGGCAAGACGCGCACCATGCTGATCCGCCACTTCGAGCCCGTGCCATACCGGCTCTCCTGCACCGCGACACCCGCCCCGAACGACCCCGAGGAGCTGACAAACCAGGCCGAGTTCCTCGGACACATGAGCCGCGTCCACATGCTCGCTGCCTACTTCGTCCACGACGACACCGGGTGGAGGCTCAAGGGCCACGCCCGCGAGCCGATGATGCGATGGATGGCCACATGGGCGCTGGCGATCCGCAAGCCCTCCGACCTCGGATACCCAGACGCCGGCTACGACCTGCCCGGGCTGAATGTGATCCCGCACCTGATCGAGGTGCCGATGGAGGCCGAGGGGCAGTTGTTCCCCACCGACCTGGGGGGTGTCGGCGGACGTGCGAAGGTCCGCCAGGAGACCCTCGCTGCCCGCTGCGAACGTGCGGCCAAGCTCGTCATGGACGAGCCCGACGAGCCCTGGCTGCTGTGGTGCGGACTCAACGCCGAGGCTGACCTGCTCGCCGACCTCATCCCCGGCGCGGTCAACGTCCACGGCTCCATGAGCCCCGACGAGAAGGCCGCCGCCCTGCTCGGGTTCGCCGACGGCGAGCACCAGGTGCTCATCACCAAGCCCTCGCTGGCCTCGATGGGGCTCAACTGGCAGCACTGTGCCCGCATGGCCTTCGTCGGCCTCTCGGACTCCTATGAGCAGTACTACCAGGCCATCCGCCGCTGCTACCGCTACGGCCAGACCCGCGTCGTCGACGCGCACGTCGTGCTCTCCGAGCTCGAGTCCCAGATCGCCGTCAACGTCACTCGCAAGGAACGCGAGGCGGCATCGGTCACCAGTCAACTCGTGCGCGCCATGCAGCGCGCCCGCCACGAAGGAGCAGTATGAACACCCAGCCCTACGTCACCGACGACGCCCACGGCGAGAACTGGACCATGATGCTCGGCGACTCATGCGAGCGCATGGCCGAGATCCCCGACGAGTCGGTCGACTTGTCGGTCTACTCCCCGCCCTTCGCGTCACTGTTCACCTACTCCCCCAGCGAGCGCGACCTGGGCAACTCCGCGAGCCGCGCCGAGTTCATCGAGCACTACGGCTACATCATCCGCGAGAACCTGCGCATCACGAAGCCCGGTCGCCTGTGCTGCGTCCACGTCCAACAGCTGGCCACGACCAAGGTCACCCACGGCCACACCGGGCTGACCGACTTCCGCGGCGACGTGATCCGCGCCTACCTCGACAACGGCTGGCACTTCCACGGCGAGGTCACCGTCAACAAGGACCCCCAAGCCCAAGCCATCCGCACCAAGGCGCACACCCTCACCTTCGCCACCAAGAACCGCGACAGCGCCGGCACCAGGCCCGCCCTGGCCGACTACCTGCTCATCTTCCGCAAGCCCGGCGACAACGCCATCCCCATCACGCAGACCGACGGACACCCCACCCGCGTCAGCAACGACGACTGGATCGACTGGGCGCAGCCGGTGTGGTGGGACATCAAGGAGACCAACACCCTCAACGTGCGCGTAGCCCGCGAGGACGCCGACGAGCGGCACATCTGCCCGCTGCAACTCGACTTCATCGAGCGGTGCGTGCGGCTGTGGTCCAACCCCGGCGAGACCGTGTTCTCGCCGTTCGGCGGCATCGGCTCCGAGCCCTACGTCGCGGTCGATCTCGGCCGCCGCGGACTGGCGATTGAGCTGAAGCCCTCCTACTGGCAGGCGGCCGTCAACAATCTCGCCGCGCTGGAGGCCGAGATGGGCCACGCCACCCTCTTTGACGAGGAGCCCGCATGACGCCCCCGACTATCCGCGCCCGTACCGCCTCAGGAAGCGCAGGATGGCGTCCGTCACCGTTTCCCCGCGGCGCTCAGCCTCAGCCTTCGCGGCCTCCCACACGTCATCGGGGACGCGGACCGAGCGCGGCGGCGTGTGCGTGGACTTCACGAGAGCATCGCCCCGATCGTCGCCGCGATCACAGCCTCGGACAGGTAGGACAGCCGCGCCTCGCCTGCGATGAGCTCGGCGCGGTCGTTGGTCAGCAGCGTCACGACCACCATGCCGTCGTCCTCGCGGACGCGGGCGAAGGTCGGCGCGTCGGCGCGCATCGCGTAGACCTCGCTGGTGGTGTCGTCGATGTAGTGGGCCACGAAGGCGGCGTCGTCGAGCAGTTCGAACCAGCGGGCGGTGTCTGTGGTGGTGTTCATGGCTTCACTCTAGCGGGTGTCGATACACGTGTCAATACATACGGGAGGAAGATATGACGCCCCCTTGCGCGGCACCCGACGTACCTCCGGATCTCTTTTTCCCGTCCACGGTCGGCAACAGCGCCGGCAACCGTCTCGCCGAGCACGCCGCCAAAGCCATCTGCGCGACCTGCCCCATCCGCGACGCCTGCCTCGCCGAAGCCCTCCGCGACCGGCTCCACGGCATCTGGGGCGGCACCACCGACGCCGAGCGGGCACGGATGATCAGGCCCGAGTGCGCCATCTGCCGCGGCCCACGCCAGCCACGCCACCGCTACTGCGAGCCCTGCCGCCCCGAGGCCGCACGACGCAAGGACGCCGCCTACCGAGCACGCAAGAGGGTCGCATGAGCAGGCTCGACGACCTCCTCGCCATGCGCGCCCGCATCGAGACCGAGATCAAGGTCGAGCTCGACGCCCAGCGCCGCGTCGACGCACTCATGGCCGAGGTCGGCATGAAGGGGTCGGGCCCCTCGCCCATCGAGACCACCCTGACCCGCGTCGCCGACCTCCACTCCATCACCGTCGAGGACATCACCGGGGACAGCCGACGCCGCGAGTGCGTCCAGGCGCGCCACATCGCCGCCTACCTGCTGCGCGGCATCGGCATGTCATACCCGTCCATCGGCCGCACCCTCGGCTGCGACCACACCACCGTCATGCACGGTGTGCGGCGCGTCGAGACCACCACGGCGCTCAAGGCGCTCGCCCTGACCGTCATGACCACCGACACCGAGGAGGACGTCGCATGACCTTGTGGAACGACGACGTGAAGCCACACCCCATCAGCCTCACGGGACCGGAGTCCGAGCGGTGCCCCGACTGCGGCGTCCCCGGCGTACTGCTGGAGCGACGCGGGGACGTGGAGATGTGGGGCTGCCCCAACTGTGACGCGCTGAGTGGTGGCGCCTGATGGTCAACCAGATTCGACGCAACGGCTCGTTCGCGCCGCTCTCAGCTCACTACTACGACGACGACGCCGTGATCGCTGCGGGCGAGCGGGCCGAGGTGCTATTCACTCGCGGCCTCGCATTCGCCGCCAGGAAGCCGGTCGACGGGTTCATCAGCGACCTGCAACTGACCACGTTCCGGCTCAGTGGTGTCAGAGCGCGCGCTGCCCGCCTGGTCGAGGTCGGGTTGTGGGAGCGCGTCGAGGACGACCTGCTCGGAACGGGCACCGGCTACCGCATCACGGCGTGGCTCAAGCACAACGCGAGCAGGTCTGAGATCGAGGCCAAGCAGCGGAAGGACGCCGAACGGAAGAGGGGTGGTCGGTCATGAGGATTCCGACCGGACTCCGCACGGAATCCAAACGGACTCCGTTTGCCTCGCGCGCGGGCGCGCTCCACAGCCACATACACAGCCACATACACATGCCGTGGTCACCCATCCATGACCTCTCACCGTCCGCGCACGACGCCCGACGCCTGTGGATAACTCCCGGCCGGTGCCACTCGCCGTCATGGATGGGCACTCCGTGCCGAGCAGCGACGGAGGTGGCGTGATGGCCGTCTGCGCCGCCTGCCGAAACGGCCGCCACCCGCACGACCGCTGGACGGACACCCTCAAGGGCACCCGAGCGGGCGATGACGCCGGGTGCCCCAACCTCGCCATCCCCGGCGACATCGACAGCGAATGCGCCTGCGACATCGTGCTCGCCCCGACGTCCAGCAAGGGCCGCCGCCACTGCCCGACCTGCCGCTGCGGAGGCGATGCCTGATGCCCGTGACCGCCCGCGATGCCCAAGCGCTCACCTACCTCGCCCAGCGCCTCCGCGACGACACCCCCGGCTGCGGCAAGTGGGACGAGAACGGCACCAACGCCGTCATCAGCCGACTCCTCGGCCAGAACCTCGCCCTCACCGTCGAGCGCGTCGTCCGCCACGCCTGCGACGCGACCGCACGCACCCCAGGCGCCATCGACCGGCCCTTCCTGCCCGACCTCCCCGCACCCGGGCCACGCCACCCCGCAAGCGTCGGCCAGGACTGCCCGGCCCACCCCGGCGAGTACGCCGACGCCTGCCGCTCCTGCGCTGCCGACCGCCTCGCAGGCGACCCGGCCACAACGCGCACCCGTTCCGCCGCCGACCCGTCCGCCCACGCCGCACGCATCCGCGCCCGGCTGCACCCCGAGGAGGACGACCAGTGACCGAGGTCCCGCTGTTCCCCGGCTTCGAGCCGCCGCAGGTCGACACCGGACCCGCGCTGTCGCCCGACCAGCGCCGCACCCGACGCCAGGCCGACGCGATCGCGCTCGGCCGCCACCCGCTGACCGGTGGCCCGCTGCACCCGCTCGCGTCCCGCCACCGCGACGCCGACGCCCCGAAGGCCGACCCGTTCACGTGCGGGTCCTGCCGGTTCCGCGAGGTGCTGCGCTACCACGGCAAGGGCTACCCGAAGTGCGTCAACCCCGGCGCCCTGTCGGCCGAGGAGTACGAGCGCCGAGGTCCCGCGACCATCACACACTCGGCGGCCTCCGACGTCCGCGCCTGGTGGCCAGCCTGCCGCGACTACGTGCCCGGAGACGCCGCCCTGTCCCCCGATGCCGCCCGATGCATCCCCACACCCGAGGAGACCCGATGACCGAGACCGACGAGCGAGTCGAGCGCCTCGCCGAGATCCTGTCCTGGGCGGGCGGCGAGATGACCCGCTACGGCCCCGACGCATCCCCCGACCACAACCGCTGGTCATGGCACGGCGACGGGCACGGCGAGTGGTGGTGGGACCACTTCCGCGACATCGCCGCGACCGTCCTCGCGGCGCCCGAGTTCGCTGAGGTGCTCCGAGCCGAGCGGGCGGCGGCGCTGCGAGAGGCCGCCGACGAGATGGGCCGCCGCATCGCCGACTTCCCGGCGCGCGGCAGTCACATCAGCGCCCGCTGGGCCGAGGTGTGGCTGCGTGACGTCTGGGCGGCCGGGTTGGACCAGCAGGACGTCGAGGACCACCCGGAGGACGCATGAGCGAGACCACCCATCCGGCTGGCTGCGCGACCTACATCCAGACCGAGACCGAGTTCCTGGTCTGTGACGACCGGTTCCCCAGCCTGGAGCCCGACCTTCACCGCGCCATGTGCGAGTGGCTCCGGTTCCACGACATCGACCCCGACCGGGTCCCGATGGATGCGCTCATCGTCCGCAACGTGCCCGCCTGCCGGGTCGAGTACGCCGAGTACGTGTTCGACGAGCTTGGGGACCGAGTGTGCGTCGACGGCGACGAGGCCGTGCTCCAAGCCGCCGTCTCTCAAGGTGAGGCGCCGCCGCTGCCGTTCCCGACCGCTCCGCCGGGAAGCGGGCGCTTCGATCGAGCCCGCTTCGATCGAGCCTGGGGGTTCATGTGAGCGAGACCACCCGAGCCTGCGTCCGTGGCTGCGCCATCCTCCGACGCCACCTCACCGACTGCGACGGCACCGACCCCGCCGGCCGCGAGTGCCGAGGCTGCCTGCCCCGCCGCGCCGACCACGGCCTCCTGTGCTGGCCCTGCCACCGCCGCTTCGAGCTGATGCTCACCGACGCGCCCACCGTCTACCGCTGGCTGTCGGGCAACCTGACCGCCGGCCAGTCCGCCGCCCGCGCCAAGGACGACTTCGAGCGCGGCGGCAAGGGTGCCAAGCTGCCCGACCCGCCCGCGCCCCTCAAGGTCGACACCCTCGACGTCCGCGACCTGCTGGCCGACCGGCTGCACCTGTGGGTCGAGCACTTCATCGAGGGCACCGACCTGGCCCCACCCAAGCCGCTCGGCGAGCACGCACCCCTGGCCGCGGTCATCGAGGCCGACGCCGCGTTCCTGCTGCGCTGGCTGCCCTCGGTCGAGCGCTGCGACTGGATCGGCGACTGGTGGGAGGAGTTGGCCGAGTGCTTCCGCGACGCGCACGCCATCGCCCCGTGGCGACCCGCGATGCGACGGGTTCCGCGCGTAGTCTGTCCCCGTTGCGGTGAGACCAACCTGGTGATATTCGGAGGCGAGTCGGACATTAGTTGCCTCTCGTGCAGGTCGCTGATGACCTCGGCGCAGTTCGAGCTCTGGGGCAGGGTGCTGAGGATGGAGGCGACGGGGTGAGCAACGTGACCCTCATTGTGAAAGAGGACGAGTTCTGGCCGTGGCGCTACTTCACCGCCGATGACGAGTACGGCTACGCCGTGGGCGAGCTGGAGGTCGACACCGACACGGCCGAACGCTGGCGCAAGGTGCTCGAAGATGCGGAGTCGGTCCAGGATGAGATCAACGCCGCACTGGTGGCGAAGTATCCCCCGCATGGGCGAAGCCTGCGAGGCAACCGTTGACCGTCACCACCGACGAGGCCGCCACCCTCGCCGGAGTCGACCCGGCGACCGTCCGCAAGTGGGTGCTCGCCGGAGACCTGGAGCCCGTGCGACGTGGCGCCAAGCCCATGCGGTTCCACTACGAGGACGTCGCCCGATGCCAGCGCGACAGGCGGTCCAAGGCGTGGCTGGAGCGACACGCTGAGGCCGCTGAGCAGTGGTTGGCTGGCATTGACGCCGACCAGATGGCACGATAGCCGGGACAGGACAAGTGCGCCCCGAGCCTGATGGCCGGGGCGCTCGTGCGTCCGGGGGGTGGTGACGTGAAGCGCCGCATGCTCCTGGTCATTGGCTCCAACGTCATGGTCGACACCGACCTCGACGCCCTGGTCCACCTGATCGCCGACGAGTGGGACACCACCGTCTACGAGCCGTCGATGCTCGCCCAGGTCGGCGACTACGACGCGGTGATGCTCTCCCACGCCACCCGGCTCCGAGAGCGCGACCTGGCCGCCCTCGTGGACGCCACGCCACCCGGTCGCCTGTTCATGCACGCCTGCGACATCCAGTTCACCGACCGGGCACCTGCGCCAGCCAAACGGAAGCCGCTGACCCTGATCGCGTCGCTGCACCCGAGCATCGCCGACACCCCCGAAGGCGCCGACCTGGCCGCGCGGTGGCTCAAGCCGCTGCACCCCGAGTCCCGCATCGTCTGGTCGGAGTACCTGGCCGGGCTCGTGCACACCATCGGCCCCGACATCGAGGCCGCAGCCGACCGAGCACAGGCCGCCGACGCCCCCGACATCCGAGCCTTCTACTGGGGCATCAGGCGGCCCGGCGTCCGCGAGTCCTTGACCGCCCTCGGCTACGGCAGCGACCGGCGAGACGCCGCGTTCGGCAACATCGCCCGGATGTTCCCCAGGGTCCGCAACCTCACCGCCGAGCCCAGGTACGACCTCGACACCTGGGCACCGATGGCCGTCCACGCCGAGCAGGTCCTCCTGCCCTATGAGCCCGTCAAGAGCGAGTATCAGATCACCCGCCGGCTGCTGGAGTGCGCCTACCTCGCACCCGGCACCACCGTCGCGGATGCCAGGCTCTCCGACCACGTGCGCCGCTTCCTCGACCCCGCCGAGTGGGTCACCTACGGCAAGCAGGTCACCGGGGAGCTGCTGGACATCCTCGACGAGGGACTGCCCACTCCGACCCGCACGGCAGCCAGACACAGACTCGACCTCGGCCCCCAGCTCGCCGACGACCGGCCCACGATGCTCGGCACCCTGCGCCACGTCCTCGACCTCAAGCCGACCGGCACCGCGGTCGAGTTCGGCGTCGGGTCAGGCAGATCGCTCAGGCTCATCGCCGAGCAGATGCCCGCCCTCGGGTTCGACTGTTGGACAGGGCTCCCTGAGGACTGGCGCCCCGGCTTCGGCAAAGGCATGTTCGCCTGCGAACCGCCCAACGTTCCCGGCGCCGTGCTCATCCCCGGACTCGTGCAGGACACCGTGCCCCAATGGCGACACCTGTTGCAGGCCGCGGCCGACAACGGCGGCATCGGGCTCGTCCACCTCGACCTGGACCTGGAGTCCGCGACCGCGTTCGTGCTGGCTGAGATCATGCCGCTACTCAAGCCCGGCGCGATCGTGCTGTACGACGAGCTGCACGGCTGGCCCGGCTGGGAGACCGGCGGCGAGTTCAAGGCATGGAGCGAGTACCTCGCCGCCCACGACGTCGCCTTCGAGGTCATCGGCCACGGTCCCGAGCAGTGGGCCATCCGCATCACCAAGGCACCGACGATCCGCACCCCAGGGGGGTGACCGTGCCCCACGCGCGGATGCAC
>CAYOSM010000013.1:0-20144 GCA_964406645.1 uncultured Bifidobacteriaceae bacterium
CGTCCGTCCCCGCCGAGATCCTCGGAATGGGCGGCGTCCCGGAGGCCGGTGACCGGTTCCGCGCGGTCGAGAACGAGCGCGTCGCACGCCAGCTGGCCGCTCAGCGTGCGCACCGCATTCGCGCGCAGGAGCTCGCCAACCGCCGGCCGGTGTCCCTCGAGGACCTGTTCGCACGGGTCCAGGAAGGGCTCAACGAGCTCAACATCATCATCAAGGCCGACGTGCACGGCTCGGTCGAGGCCCTCCGGGACGCCCTCGAGGCCCTGGAGCAGACCGAGGTCCGCCTGCGCGTCATCCACACCGGCGTCGGTGCCGTCACCGAGTCGGACGTGAACCTGGCGGCGGCCTCCGAGGCCATCGTTATCGCGTTCAACGTCCGCCCGCGGCCCGAGGCCCGTGCGCTCGCCGAGCGCGAGGGTGTGGACCTCCGGTCCTACCGGATCATCTACCGCGCCATCGAGGACGTCCGCGACGCCCTCATCGGAATGCTCTCCCCGGAGATCGTCGAGAGCCAGCTCGGCTCGCTCGAGGTCCGCGAGACCTTCCGCGCATCGCGCATCGGAACGATCGCCGGTTGCTACGTCACCGAGGGCCTCATCCGCCGCAACGCCAACATGCGCCTCGTGCGCGACGGGACCGTCGTGTTCGAGGGCAAGGTCGGATCGCTCCGCCGGTTCGACGACGACGCCCGTGAGGTCACCCAGGGCTTCGAGTGCGGTGTGGTCATCGAGGGATTCAACGACGTCAAAGAGGGCGACACCATCGAGGTGTACGAGCTCACCGAGGTCGCCCGCACCGAGCAGGCGCCGGCGGACTCGGTCGAGTCCTCCTCGAGCTGACGTCGGCCGGAGATCGGGTGGGTGACCAGTGAGCCACGGCTTCATCGGCGTGCTGGTCGCCGACCTCCGTCTGGAGATGTCGGAGTCACTGAAGGACAAGCGTCGCGCTCTGCAACGGCTGAGGGCGGAACTCGTGAAGGCGACGGGTGCGTCGGTGACCGAGTCGGACGCGCACGATCGGCTGCGCCGCGCGGAGCTCACCATCGCCGTCACGTCCCGTGACGCCCATGGGGTGAGCGGGCTCCTGGACGACGCCGAACGTGTCATCGGGCGCGGTCCATTCGATACGGTCGGGGCGGACCGGGCGATCCGGTCGGCACGGGAGATCATCGAGGAGGGGGAGACATGGCACGCATAAGCCCACGCCAGCGCCGCATCAACGAGGCGCTCCGCGAGGTCATCGCCGAGACCGTGCAACGAGAGCTCTCCGATCCGCGACTCTCGATGGTCACGATCACCGGCGTGCGCGCATCGGAGGACATGTCGGTCGCCACCGTCTACTGGACGGTGTATGACGCGTCGCGTCGCGAGGGCGCCGCAGCCGCGCTCACCTCCGCTGCCGGCGTGCTCCAGGGGCGCGTGGGACGCGAGCTCCGCACCCGCAACACCCCGCATCTGCGCTTCGAGCACGACGACCTCCAGGAGAACGCCGACCGGCTGACGCGTCTCATCGACGAGGTCACGGCCGACATCGGCGGGGCGGCCCCCGCTTCGGACACCGAGGAGAGGGAGACGCCGGCCCCGTGAGCGACGCCACGATCACCGATGCCACGATCGACGAGGTCGCCGCCGCGATCGACGCCCATGCCGGCGGATACATCCTCGCAACCCACGAGAACCCGGACGGGGATGCCATCGGCTCCCTGCTGGCCGTCGCCCGGGGGCTGCGGGCCCAGGGACGCGACGTCGTCATGTGGCATCCCCAGGTGCCGGCCGTCCCGCAGGACCTGGAGTTCCTCCTCGCGGAGGGCGAGTCGTTCACGGCGGAGCTCCCGCCGGATGCCGCCGATCGGCTCCTCATCGCCCTGGACTGCGCCTCGGAGCGTCGTCTCACCGGCGGTCCCGCCGCCGCGGCCCTGGCCGGGTCGATCGTCAACATCGACCATCACCACGACAACGGGCGCTTCGGCGACGTGAACCACGTCGACGCGGACGCTTCGTCGACCGCCGAGATCGTCGTGACGCTGTTCGAGCGCACCGGGTGGACGCTCGACGCCGCAGCGGCGGAGCCGCTCCACGTCGGCATCGTCACCGACACCGGCCGCTTCTCGTACTCGAACGTCACGCCGGCGACGTTCCGGGCGGTGGCGCGCCTGGCGGAGACCGGCATCGACATCGCCGCGATCGCGCGTCGCCTCTACGAGAACACGCCGCTCCCGAGGC
Organism: uncultured Bifidobacteriaceae bacterium; assembly: GCA_964406645.1. Taxonomy (GTDB): domain Bacteria; phylum Actinomycetota; class Thermoleophilia; order Miltoncostaeales; family Miltoncostaeaceae; genus CALMEC01. The sequence goes on from CAYOSM010000013.1 coordinate 2,223, forward strand.
TCCGGCTCCTGGGACGCGCGCTCGCCGGTGCCGTCACCCGGCTGGACGGCCGTCTGCTCATCGGAATCCTCGGTGCGGAGGACTTCGCCGCCGCCGGCACCGACGACACCGACGGGATCGCCGAGGCGCTCCGAGGGGCGCAGGGTGTCCTCGTGTCGGCCAGCGTACGACCGGTCGAGGGCGGTCACCGCATCTCGCTCCGTGCGTCCGACGATCGCGTCGACGTCTCCGCCATCGCCCATCAGGAGGGCGGGGGCGGGCATCGTGCCGCCGCCGGGCTCACCACTGCCCGGGACCCGGAGGCGATCATCGAGTGGCTCTGCGCCGAGGTGGCCCGGCAGCTGGCCGCCGCCGGATAGGACGCCGGGGTGACGACGACCACCGACAGGGAGCGCCGGATCGGGCTCGGGGTCTGGCTTGTCGACAAGCCCGCGGGACCGACCTCGCACGACGTCGTCGCCAGGATCCGCCGCGGGGTCGGCCGCGGGGTCAAGGTGGGGCACACCGGCACGCTGGACCCGTTCGCGACCGGCCTGCTGGTCGTCGTGACCGGGAAGGCGACACGGCTGACCCCGTACCTGACCGCGCTCTCCAAGCGGTACACGGCCCGCATCCGGCTGGGGGCGACGTCGCCCACCGGTGATCCGGAGGGCCCCGTCACCGAGACCGGCGCGCCGATCCCGGACTCCGGGGCGATCGACGCCGCGGTCGCGGACCTCGTGGGGGAGAACCGGCAGCGCGTCCCGGCGTACTCGGCGGTCAAGGTGGACGGGGTCGCACTCCACCGTCGCACCCGCCGGGGCGAGGTCGCCCGTGCCCCCGATCGCACGATCACGATCACGGACGCCCGGCGGATCGGGTCCTCGGACGACGGAAGCTGGTTAGATCTGGATGTGACCTGCTCCAAGGGCACCTACATCCGCCAGCTCGCCGCCGACCTCGGTGACACCCTCGGTTGCGGCGCCTACTGCACGGGACTTCGGCGGACCGCCGTCGGAACGCTCACCGTCGACGACGCCGTCGACGTCGAGGCGGTCCCGGACGCCGGGTACGTCAACCCCCTTCGCGCGATCGCGGACCTTCCGCGTCGCGAGCTCGGTCCGGAGGAGCTCGCCGCGGTTCGCCACGGTCAGTCCGTCACCTGGGACGGGCCGGGTCATCCCGATTCGGTGGCGCTCGTCTCCGACGACGCGATCGTCGCCATCGGCACGGCCGCCGACGACATCCTGAAACCACGGGTCGTGCTCGTATGATCATCCATCACGTCATCGGCGACCTGCCCGCCGACGGTCCCGGCCACGCCGTCGCGATCGGGGTCTTCGACGGTGTCCATCTGGGCCACCGCGAGATCATCTCCTGCGCGGTCCGGTCCGCGGCCGAGCACGGGGTCCGGTCGCTCATCGTGACCTTCGACCCGAATCCGCTCGTCGTGCTCCATCCGGAGCTCAAGCCGGCCGTCCTCACGGACTCGCAGATGCGGGCCGACCTGATCGCGTCGCTGGGCGTCGACGTCCTTCTCGAGATCCCCTTCACCGAGGAGTTCTCGCACCTCGGATGGGAGACCTTCTGCCACGTCCTGGCGGATGCCCCGATCTCCGCGCGGACCATCGCCGTGGGGCGCAACTTCCGCTTCGGGACCGGGGGGGCGGGAACCGCGGGGATGCTGCGGGACTGGGGGCAGGAGCACGGCATCGAGGTCGACGTGCCCGGCCTCGTCACGAGTGAGGACCACAAGCCGGTGTCCTCCACGCGCATCCGGCGTCTCATCGCCCAGGGCGACGTGGCCGAGGCGGCGGAACTCCTCGGGCGTCCTCACGTCCTGGACGGTCCGGTCGTCGCCGGCGACGGACGTGGCGCCGGCATGGGGATCCCGACGGCGAACGTGGAGGTCGACCAGCACATGGCCCTGCCCGCGGTCGGCGTCTACGCGGCGGCCTGCCGGGTGGGCGACCGCTGGTACCCCGCGGCCGTCAACGTCGGCCATGCGCCCACGTTCCGCGTGGGAGGGGAGATCCGCTTCGAGGCCTTCCTCCTCGACTACGACGGGGGAGACATCTACGGGGAGCGCATCCGGCTGGCCTTCCTCGAGCGCCTGCGCGCCGAGCAGCGCTTCGTCAACGCGGAGGCCCTGATCGCCCAGGTGGAGAAGGACATCGCGCTCGCCCGGGAGGTCGCATCGGGCTACGCCGGAGGCCTCTGATACGCTTCGCGGGTGATCTTCGCCGATCTCCGCCCTCTGCGGAGCGCATCGACGAAGGTCGCTGATCGTGAGTCGACCCGGTGCGGGGCCATTCGGCTGCTGCTCCGAGGCCGTGTCAAGGAGAACAATGGATAAAGAGCGTAAAGCCGGGGTCATCGAGGCCCATCGGCGTCACGAGTCGGACACCGGCTCACCCCAGGTACAGATCGCGATCCTCACGGACCGCATCAACAGCCTGACGGAGCACCTTCGCACGCACAAGCACGACCATCACTCGCGTCGTGGGCTCCTCATGATGGTCGGTCGTCGCCGACGGCTTCTGAACTATCTGCAACGGACCGACCTCGAGGGCTACCGCGCCCTCATCGATGAACTCGGACTGCGTCGCTAGGCGATCGACAGTCCGCGAGGGATGCGCCTCGACTGCGCATCAACGACAGCCACCGGCCAATCGGGCCGGGGTGGAAGCTGCGCCCGCCGAAGGGGCGGGCGAGACAGGGGTAGTGAATGACACTGGAGGCAGTGACCGCAGAGATCGGTGAGGTGCCGATCACATTCGAGACCGGGAAGCTCGCCAAGCAGGCGAGCGGGGCGGTCGTCGTCCGCGCGGGTGACAGCATGGTGCTCGTCACCGCCGTCGGACTCCACGAGGCGCGCGAGGGCGTGGACTTCTTCCCGCTCACCGTCGACGTCGAAGAGCGCATGTACGCCGCGGGAAAGATCCCCGGCGGATTCATCAAGCGCGAGAGCCGTCCGAGCGATCGGGCCACCCTCACCGCGCGCATGACCGACCGGCCGATCCGTCCGCTGTGGCCCAAGGGCTACCGCAACGAGACGCAGGTCATCGCCACGATCCTCTCCACGGATCAGGTGAACGCGTTCGACATTCTGTGCATCAACGGCGCGTCCGCCGCGCTGACCATCTCCGACCTGCCCTTCCAGGGGCCCATCGGAGCGGTGCGCATCGGGCTCATCGACGATGAGTTCATCATCAACCCGACCTTCCAGGAGATGGAGGAGTCGGAGCTCGACCTGATCGTGGCCGGCAGTGCCGAGGCGATCTCCATGGTCGAGGCGGGTGCCAAGGAGGTCGACGAGGAGACCGTCCTCGAGGCGCTCCAGATCGCCCACGAGGAGATCCGCAAGCTGTGCGCCGCGCAGGAGGAGCTCCGCGCGAAGGCCGGCAAGCCCAAGCGCGAGGTCGCGCCCATCGCGGTCGACCCGGAGGTCCTCGCCAAGGTCGAGAAGGCGGGACTCGCCCTCCTCGAAGAGGCCACCCTCGAGCAGCGCAAGCTGGAGCGGCGCGACAAGGTCGCCGCCGCCAAGGCGCAGATCGCCGCCGAGGTCATCGGCGACGAGCCGGACCCCGAGGCGAAGGCCGCCTTCGGCCGGGCGTTCGACAGCCTGCAGAAGTCGATCATCCGTAAGCGCATCGCGGTCGACAAGAGCCGCCCGGACGGTCGTAAGAGCGACGAGATCCGTCCCATCGCCTGTGAGACCACCGTGGCACCGCGCGTGCACGGCTCGGGTCTCTTCACCCGCGGTGAGACGCAGGTCATGACGCTCCTCGCGCTCGGCACCCTGAAGGACGCGCAGCGCATCGACGGCATCGGCATCGAGACCTCGAAGCGCTACATCCACCACTACAACTTCCCGCCGTTCTCGGTCGGGGAGACGGGCTTCATGCGCGGCCCCAAGCGGCGTGACATCGGTCACGGCGCCCTGGCCGAGCGCGCCCTCCTCCCGATGATCCCGGACGAGGAGGAGTTCCCCTACACGCTGCGTCTCGTGTCCGAGACCCTCGAGAGCAACGGCTCGTCGTCCATGGCGTCCGTCTGCGGCTCGACCCTCGCGCTGCTCGACGCCGGCGTCAAGCTGCCGCGTCCGGTGGCCGGCATCGCCATGGGCCTCATCAAGGAGGGTGACGACTACATCATCCTCTCCGACATCCAGGGCGACGAGGACCACCTCGGCGACATGGACTTCAAGATCGCCGGTACCGAGGCGGGCATCACCGCCCTCCAGATGGACATCAAGATCAGCGGTGTGACGTCCGAGATCCTCAAGGACGCGCTCGCCCAGGCGAAGGCCGGTCGCGAGCACATCCTGGGCATCATGGCCGACCACATCAACGCGCCGCGCGAGGAGCTCTCGCCGTGGGCGCCGCGGATCACGACGGTCAAGATCGACCCCGACAAGATCGGCGCGGTCATCGGTAAGGGCGGCGAGACCATCCGCGGTCTCGAGGCCGAGTACGAGGTCGAGATCTCGATCGAGGACACCGGTGTCGTCAACGTCTACGGGGTCGAGGGACGCAACGCCGAGGCCTGCGCCGAGGTCATCCGCCAGATGACCAAGGACGTCGAGGTCGGAGACGTCTTCACCGGCGCCAAGGTCGTCAAGACCACCACGTTCGGTGCGTTCGTCGAGCTCTCCAAGGGCGTCGACGGGCTTCTCCACATCTCGAACCTGTCCAAGGGCCGCGTCGAGAAGGTGGAGGACGTCATCAACCGCGGGGACACCGTGGACGTCACCGTCGTCGAGGTCGACAAGCAGCGGGGTCGCATCGGCCTTCGCATCGTCGGCATGGAGGACGCGGGAGACGACGTCGGATCCGACGAGTCGGGTTCGGACGACGAGTCCACTCCCCGCCGTCGCCGTCGCCGTCGCGTGAGCGCCAGCGACATCGCCGAATAGCGTCGGGATGACGGAGACTCGTCTCACCACGACCCGGGGAGGGATCCGTGTCATCACGGAGCCCCTTCCCGGGACGCGGTCCGTCGCGCTGGGCATCTGGGTAGGTGTCGGGTCGCGCTACGAGACGGAGTCGGAGGCGGGGATCGCCCACTTCATCGAGCACCTCGTGTTCAAGGGCACCCCGTCGCACACCGCACGCGAGATCGCCGAGCTCTTCGACGGTCTCGGCGGTGAGGTGAACGCGGCCACCGGTCGCGACTACACGGTCTTCTACACACGGGTGCTCGACGATCACGTCGAGCGCGCGTTCCCCGTGCTCGCGGACATGCTCCAGCACCCCGGGTTCTACGAGCTCGACCAGGAGCGGGAGGTCGTCCTCGAGGAGATCGCGATGTACGAGGACGATCCGCAGGACAAGGTCCACGACATGCTCGGCGCGGCGGTCTTCCCGGACCAGCCGCTCGGACGGCCGGTCATCGGCACGGCCGAGGTGATCTCCACCGTCAGCCACGCCAATCTCGGCGCGTACTTCACGTCGCACTACACGGCACCCAACATGGTCGTCGCGGCGTCGGGGAACATCGATCACGACGCGCTCTGCGAGCTGTGCGAGCGTGTCCTTGCGGACGTGCCATCGGGTAACGGTCCGCTCACGTTCGTCCCGGCCGCGGCGGGACCGGCGCTCCTCTCGGTGCACGAGAAGGCCACCGAGCAGTACCACCTCGCGTTCGGAGCCCCCGGCATCACCCGTGACGACCCGCGTCGCCACGCCCAGGCGGTGCTCGACACCGTTCTCGGCGGATCCATGAGCAGCCGGCTCTTCCAGGAGATCCGTGAGAAGCGCGGGCTCGCCTACAGCGTGGGCTCCTACACCGTCGGATACTCCGATTCCGGGCAGGCCGGACTCTTCCTGGGGACACGGCGGGAGAACCTGCGACTCGCCTGCGAGGTGATCCGCACGGAACTCGACCGGCTGGCCGGCGAGCCGCTCGGGGACACGGAGCTGCAGCGCACGAAGGACCATCTCAAGGGGAGGCTCGTCCTCTCGCTCGAGAGCGCCAGCACCCGGATGAACCGCATCGGGCGGGCATGCGTCACCGGCACCGAGCTGCTCACGATCGACGAGCTCGTCGCCGCCATCGACGCGGTGACCCCCGACGACGTGCAGTCGATGGCGCAGGAGATCTGGCGACCGGAGCGTTTCTCGCTCGCGGCCATCGGGTCCGACGCGGAGGCCATCCGCGAGGCGGCCGAGGCGTTTTCCGCGAACCTGGCGGCCTGATCCGCCCGGAGTCCGGGACCCCGTCCCGCCGTGCGTTCGCGGGCGGGCCGTGCGGCCGCGCGATCCCGGTACGCTTACGGCCATGATCAGAGTCATGGTGAGCGGGGCGGCGGGGAAGATGGGACGGGCGGTCTGTGACGCCGTGACGGCGGCCGACGGCATGGAACTCGTGGCGCGGGCGGACCCCGCGGCGGAGGGTCCGGACGCGTACCCGGACGCGGCGACGGCAATCGCGGCGACGGCCCCGGACGTCTGCGTGGACTTCACGGCTCCGGGCATCGCGATCGGCAACGTGCTCGCCTGCCTCGAATCCGGTGTCCACGTGGTCGTCGGCACGACCGGCTTCAGCGATGAGGACATGGCCGAGATCGAGCGGCGCACCGGGTCCGGGACCAACTGTCTCTACGCGCCGAACTTCGCGGTGGGAGCCGTGCTCATGATGCGGTTCGCCGCGGAGGCCTCGCGTCACATGCCGAGGGCCGAGATCATCGAGCTCCACCACGACCAGAAGGTCGACGCCCCCAGCGGCACGGCCATCCGCACCGCGGGGCTCATGGAGGGTGAGGTGCCGATCCACTCGGTGCGCCTTCCGGGGCTCGTCGCCCACCAGGAGGTCGTCCTCGGCGGCCTCGGCGAGACGCTGACGATCCGTCACGACTCGCTGTCTCGCGAGAGTTTCATGCCCGGCGTGGTCCTCGCGGTCCGCGCCATTCCAACCCGACCGGGCCTCACCATCGGCCTGGAACCGATCCTGTTCGGCGAGCCGGACGACGAGAGGGGAGAGCCATGAGTGACGACTACACATCGGTGGCGGAGGACGCTGTCGAGCTGCGCGAGCGTCGCGGCGGCGGCGCCGGATCACGGGACATCTCGGGCGCCCTCGGGACCACCGAGATGGCGATCCGCGTCTGGCGGTTCGGGCCCGGCAACGCCATGGCCTATCACCGCCACCGTAACCAGGAGGAGGTCTACCACCTCACCTCCGGCGGTCCGCAGACGGTGCAGATCGGCTCCGAGGAGATCACGGTCAACGACGGGGACTGGGTCCGCGTGCCGAAGGACACGGCCCGCCGGATCGTGAACTCCACCGACCGGGACGCCGTCTGGCTCACCATCGGTGCGCCGTTCGGCGAGGGGATCATGGACGGCATCCGCCTCGACCCCGAGACGGGCGAGGAGATCCCGCGGGCGTGAGCGTGTCGCGGGACGTCCGCGCGTATCTCACGGGCGACGGTGACCTCGTCACGGAGGTGACCGGCGCCCGCACCCTCTGGCCCTACACACAGGCGCGCTGGCGCCTCTGGCGTGCCACGGACCCCGCGCTGGTCGACCCCGTCAACGGCCTCGTCCTGCGCGCCGAGCCGGCCGACATCGTCCGCGACCTCACGGCGGGCGGATGGCATCGCCCGTCCGACGGAGCGGTCCACCGCACCTGGGTCGACGGGAGGGGCCGCCGCATGTTCGATCACGCGGCACTGGGCGATCGACAGGAGCGCATCCACGTGCGGCTCTTCGTCTTCCACGGCCACACCCTGTTCGCCGCCCACCACGAGGTGATGGACGACCGCGGCCGCCACGTCGTGGTGTCGTGGGACGCCGCGCGGGAGGCCGTCGGAGAGACGCTGGAGCGCACCGGATACGCGGGACTGGCGCCCACGACCCGCGTCACCGCGCCCGATCTGCGGGGCGTCGCCGGGGACGGCCGGGTGTGGCGCTGGGTGGGGGGCTCGGCCGCATGACGCGGATATACTCGCGGGCGTGACTTCACTCGGAACCATCATCACCGCGATGATCACCCCGTTCGACGCGCGCGAGCGCGTGGACGAGGATGCCGTGGCCGCCCTCATGGGCCGTCTCATCGCGAACGGCTCTGACGGACTCGTCCTCTCCGGCACCACCGGCGAGGCGTCCACGCTCACCGACGACGAGAAGCTCCGGCTCTTCGAGATCGGCGTGCGAGAGCTCCGGGGACGGGCATCGGTGATCGCCGGGACCGGATCCAACGACACGGCCCACTCCGTCCACCTCACCGAGAGGGCGGGGGAGCTCGGGGTCGACGCGGTCCTCGTCGTCACGCCGTACTACAACAAGCCTCCGCGGGCCGGGATCATCGGTCACGTCCGGGCGGTGGCCGAGGTCGGCGTGCCGGTGATCCTCTACAACATCCCGTCGCGCTCGGTCGTCAACATCCCCGCGGATCTCATCCGCGAACTCGCCGAGATCCCCGGCGTCGTCGGGATCAAGGAGGCGAACTCCGACCAGGCCGCCGAGACGCTCGACATCGGCCTGCCCGTCTGGGCCGGCAACGACGATCTCTTCGTCGATGTCATCACCGGCGGCGGGGAGGGAGTCATCTCCGTCGCATCGCATCTGGTCGGTCCACAGATGCAGGAAATCGCACGCGCCGCCCGCGCGGGGGACGCCGCAGAGGCGCACCGCCGGGACGAGGCGCTCCACCCGCTCTACGAAGGTCTATTCACTGTGACGAGTCCGATTCTGATCAAAGCTGCGTTGGAGATGGCGGGAGCCATACCCCAGGGGCCACTGCGCCTCCCGTTGGTCGAGGCCACCGGTGAGGAACGGCGGGAGCTCGCACGCGTGCTCGAAAGCGTCGGAGTGCTCGTGAACGCCTCGTGACGGCGTCCACCATTCGCGCGACACCCGTCGGGGGTGTCGGGGAGATCGGCAAGAACCACTACCTGATCGAACACGACGGCCGGATCGTCGTCATCGACTGCGGCGTCAAGTTCCCGACGCACGATCAGCTGGGCGTCGATCTCGTCCTCCCTGACTTCGAGGTCCTCCAGGGACGCTACGACGCCATCGAGGCGCTTGTGCTCACCCACGGCCACGAGGACCACATCGGGGCCGTCCCGTACTTCATCAAGACCGTGGGCCGCGTTCCGATCCTCGGGACCAAGTTCACCCTCGCGCTGGTCAAGAGCAAGCTCGACGAGCACCGGCTCGGGGACGTCGAGCTCATCGAGATCGCGCCCGGTGAGCGCCGGAACCTCGGTCCGTTCGAGGCCGAGTTCATCCGGGTCGCGCACAGCATCCCGGACTGCGTCGCCGTCGCCCTGCGGACCCCGGCCGGCAACGTGCTCCACACCGGGGACTTCAAGTTCGACCAGGCACCCATCGACAACGAGCCCACCGACGTGGCCGCGCTGTCGCGCCTGGGCGACGAGGGGATCCTGCTCCTCCTGTCGGACTCGACCAACGCCGAGGTCCCGGGGACCATCGCACCCGAGCGCGGGGTCGGCCCCGAGCTTCGCCGGCAACTCGCGCAGGCGCCGGGGCGCGTCATCGTCACCGCGTTCTCGTCGCACATCCACCGGGTGCAGCAGGTCCTCGACGCCGCGCACCACGACGGCAGGTACGTCGCGCTGGTCGGACGTTCGCTCCTGCGGAACTTCAACATCGCCGTCGGTCTCGGCATCGTCCGCGTCCCGGGCAACGTGCTCATCAACATCAAGAGCATCGACAGCCGGCCCGACGACGAACTCGTCATCGTGACGACGGGAAGCCAGGGCGAGCCGCTGTCGGGCCTCCGCCGCATGGCCTACGGCGACCACCATCAGGTGACGATCAAGCCCGGCGACACGGTCATCTTCAGCTCGCGCATCGTCCCGGGCAACGAGATCGCCGTCAACGAGACGATGAACCGTCTCATCCGCAGCGGGGCGGAGGTCGTGAGCCCGGACGCCGCGCCGGTGCACGTATCCGGCCACGGCGCCGCGGACGAGCTCCGGCTCATGCTGCGGCTGACACGTCCCCGGTTCTTCGCTCCGATCCACGGCGAGGCCCGTCACCAGAAGGCGCACGCCGCTCTCGCGCGCAGCGTGGGTGTCGACGCCGCCGACATCTTCCGCCTCGACAACGGCGACGTGCTCGAGGTGAGCGCCGATGAGGCCAAGGTGGTCGACCATCACGACATCGGCCTGATCTACGTCGACGGTCTCGGCATCGCCGACGTCGCCGACGGCATCCTCCGCGACCGGCGCCACCTGTCGGAGGACGGCCTCATTCTCGTCGTTGCGACGATCTCAGCGACCGACGGATCGCCGATGGGCGACGTGGACGTCATCATGCGCGGCTTCGGCGCCGCCACGGACGAGCTGACCGAGTCCATTCGCGACGAGGCCGAGCGCAGCCTCAACGCCTCGGTCACCGAGACCGACATGCTCCACCGCCTCCTGCACGACGCCGTGGCGTCTCTCGTCTGGAAGCGGGCCCGGCAGCGGCCGCTGGTCCTGCCGGTCGTCGTCGAGGTCTGACACACGGTCTGGTCGGCGGCACGGCCCTTCGGTCGTGCCGCCGGGTCTCGCATAGCCGGCGGGCGGACGTGGCGTGCTGTGTCTCGGCACGACACCGCCGGCGACGACCACGCCGGCGAGACCGATGACGACAGCGCTCGCGATGGGGATCTGTCGCCTCGGCAGTGGGTTCCACGGCCGAGGCGCCGGGTCTGCGCCGAGCTCGCCGCGCCTCAGACCGTGGGAGGGTATGGGCGTGATGTCTGTCGGCGCCCCGATACCGTCGCCCCTGCGACCAGCACGCCGGCGAGGGCGATGATGACGGCATTGACGATCGTGGACCCGTCGCCGTCGTCGGAGAGCCTGTCGATGCGTGTCCGGTAGTCCCCGGCGATCGCATCGATTTCGGCGTCGCTGAGGCCGAGGTCCGCATCCAGGTTCATCGTGACCACAACGCCGCCCTCGACGAGGACGAACTGGTCGAACACCAAGCCGCTGGGGTAAGGGACGGCACGCCATACGGCGTAGGTCTCCGATCCGCGCGCCGGGGATGTCTCCATCCGAAAGATCGTCGCCGCCTTCGCCGCCGCACGCTCGGCGGTGTCAAAGACGAAGATGCCCTCGATGCCGATCAGTCGTCCCGATGGGTCCGTGAGGGTCCTCGTGGCAGAACGGGTGCCGCTCGCGCCAGAGGGCTGGTCCTCGGGGTCCAGCTCTGTCCCCGTGGACGCGGAGACCCCGGGGATCGTGGCCGGTCGCAGGGCTCTCGGGTCGGGGATCGCGGCGGCCGCGGATGCGGAGAACAGGGACCCGAGAAGGACCAGGAGTACGAGACCGCGGTGGGCGGCGCTTGCGATCCGGCGCACGACGCGCGCCTCAGGCGGGACTGGCGGGAGTCTCCGGATGCGCCGGAGGGGCCGCCGGTGCGGCCGCGCGGCGGCGTGTAGAGCGCACGGTCCACGAGACGAGGCCGATGGCGATGAGGATCACGAGGATGTTCACGACGGGGGATCCGGACGATCCCGTGGCGGCGGTCGCGGCACCGGTGGACGTGACGCCGAGCTCGGCGCCGTACGCATCGGCGACCTGGAGAAGCTGCTCGTCCGAGAGCGGGAGGGTGGCGGCGACGACGACGAAGGTGGCGGCGTGCTCGCTCTTCACGCTGATCACGTTCATGGCCCGGGTTCCGTCGGCAGAGGTGTGACCGCGCCAGATGCGGTAGGCCTCGGTCTCCACGGAGGGTGCTCCGAGATCGGCGGACATGCCGTCGAACATCCCGTCGCCGAGGTCGGGCTGGTCGAAGGTCGCGATGATCTCGCGGCCGATCGTGACGCCGCCCGACGTGAAGTCGCGCACGGCGAACCGGACCACCCCGGCCTCGACCGACTGGCGCAGGAGCGCAGGGAGGATGTCGTTCGGCTGCTCGGACGCGGTGGCATCGGCCGGGATCCCGGGAACGGGATCGGGGCGCAGGCCCGCCGGGTCGTCCATGGCGCTCGCACGTCCGACTCCCACGACGAGCAGGAGGAACGCGAGGAGCAGGCCGATGAGGCCCGATGTGCGATGAGGGAGGCAACGCATCGGTCCATGCATCGTCATGTCCGACCCGAACCTTGAGCTTCCACGGATGCCGGGATCGTGAACGGGGTCATACCGGTGGCCGCCTCTTTACCCACCGTTGTCCAACGGTGGTGGCGGCGTTGGTAGCGTCGTGCCACTCCCGCCGGCCGGCATGCGATGCCGGCAGCGGTCGCACCACGAATCCGAGAGGTGTCGTCCGATGCGCCCATCCTCCGTCGTCGTTCCCGCCCTCGCCGCGATCGTGCTCGGCGTCGCCGCATCGTCGGCGTCGGCGGCATTCGTCGGCTCCGTGAAGGATCCGGCCGACCAGGCCGATCCGGGCCGCGACATCACCTCGGCCACCTTCACGTACAGCCGCACCGGGCGCATGTTCGCCCAGGTCAACACACGCGCCGGCGTCGGGGACGATCCGTCGGTGCGGATCAGCGTGTGGGCCGGAACGATGGGCCCGCAGGGGTGCAACGTCTATCCCGCGGTGGGCTTCATCGGCTACGCCGCCGGGAACGACGCACGCTGGCACCTGCTGCGGGGACCGGAGGACACCGACTGGGGCTTCGCGGATCGCGAGAGGGGCGGTGGAGGCCCGATCGCGCGCTTCTCCGCCGATCGATCGGACCTGCGAGGGCTGCGGCCGACGTGCGTCACCGCGTCCGTCTTCGACGCGGAGGACGTGAACACGGTGTACGACGAGGTCACGCTCGGCCGGCTGACGGCGGTGCCGGAACTCCAGTCGAAGCTCGGCGCGGTGCCGAGCGTGCTGCGCCCCGGACGCCGGTACTCCCTCAGGGTGACCGTCTCCAACCCCGGCGATGCGCCCACGGGGCGGATCCGCATCGGCGGCACCGCCGGTCCGGGAGTGAAGGTGATTCCGAAGAACGTCCCCTCCATCGCCGTCGGCAAGAGCCGCACCGCCGTGATTCCCGTGGTCGTCGCATCCACGGCGACGACGCGGACGGCTCCGCTGAAACTCACGATCGCGGCCGGTCGGCTGAGGTCACGGGTCGAGAGCCGGTTGTACGTCAGCCGGCCGTCGACGTCGCCGAAAAAGGGAACCACTCCGAGGTCGCCGCGGCTCTGCAACCGGTGGGTGCCCGATCTCAGCGGGCAGACCGGCGGATCGCTGGCCCTGGTCTTCTGCTGAGCGGGCGGGTCACCTGAGGGCGCACACCCGGCCGCTTCGGGCGTGACCCGGGACGGGGACACGCGGCGGCCGTGATCGCCCGCGTCGGCGCGTGACGTGCGGGTCTCCTCGGACTCGCCCAGCCCACGCCGTTCCACGCATGCCGTCAGGGCCGACGACGCGGCCCGGCCCTGACAGCAGGCGTGGACTGATGGACCTTCGCCCCGGTCCGTCAGACCGTCCGGGGCAGGAGATCGCGGCCCGACGGCCAAGCTGGGTATCCGAGAGGGCTCGCCCGCTTTCGATCGACCCACGAGGACCCATGGCACCCACGACAGCAGCACGTAGACGGAAGAAGACGGCGTCGCGACGCGGAGACGAGCGCACGGCGATGCAACGGCGGGAGATGATCGGCCTCGGCCTGCTCGGCCTCGGGGCGTTCCTCGCGATGACCCTGTTCGTCGGCGTGTCCGTGGGACCCGTGGGCGACGGCCTCGAGACCGGCGTGCGCATGTTCGTCGGACGCGGCGTGGCACTGGCACCGCTGGTGTTCGTCGCCGTGGGCATCCTTCTCATCTTCGACAACGAGATCCTTCGCCGGTCCCCGTTCCGCGTCGGCATGATCGTCCTCACCGCGGCGGGCACCCTCGCCCTCGCGGCCGGCTCACTCGGGCTCGGAGGGCGCACGCGCACGGGCGGCTGGTTCGATCCGACCGTCATGCAGGGGCGCGGCGGAATCATCGGCGAGCTCCAGTACTTCGTCACCGGCAACGCCGTCGGTGACATCGGGACGACCATCCTCGTGGTCCTCGGGCTGATCGGCGGCGTGATCCTCGTCACGGGCGCGTCGCTCTCACTCGTCCTGCGCCGTTCCGGGCGCGGTGCCGCCGTCGCCGGCCGCGCCGTCGGCCGGGGAGCCCGCAAGGTCACCATGGGCGCCGTCCAGGGCGGCCAGAGGCTGGGCGATCAGGTCCGTCAGATCCGTGAGGAGCGCGAGCCGTCGTCCCCCTCGCTCCAGGTCGTGGGATCCGCCGGCTCGGAGGCCTCCGTACGTCGCCGCGCCGAGGCCTCCGGTCCGGAACCGCTCGACGGCGCGGACCAGTTCCCGGACATCTTCTCGACCACCGGGACCCTGCCGCCGTCCCCGGCGCTCGGTAAGGACGCGACGCCCGGCGTGGCGGAGTCGTTCACCGGCACCTCGGGTTCGGGGGATGCGGACCACGCCCGCGTGCCCGAGCCCCCCGCCGCCCGCAACGACGCGGTGCCCGCCTCCCGCACGTCGCCGGCGACCGAGTCCGCACCGGCGTCGACGCCCGCACCGGCCCGCCCGGCCGCGAAGGCGACCGGCGCACCCACGTCCGGTTACCGCGTCCCGTCGCTCAACATCCTGTCGCGCTCCAAGGGCGAGACCACCCAGCCCGCCGCGGTCATCAAGGAGACGAGCCAGCGCCTCGTGGAGACGCTCGGCCACTTCGGCGTGCAGGCGGAGGTCACCGAGGCGGTCAGCGGTCCGCGCGTCACCCGCTACGAGCTACAGCTCGCACCGGGAACGAAGGTGAGCCGCGTCACGGCGCTCCGCGACGACCTCGCGTACGCACTCGCGGCGCGCGAGGAGATCCGCATCCTGGCGCCGATCCCCGGCAAGCAGGCCGTCGGAGTCGAGGTGGCGAACCCCAACGCCAACCTCGTCACCCTCGGGGACATCTTCCGTGACTTCCCGGACAACGCCGGCCCCCTCATGGCATGGCTCGGCATCGACATCGGCGGCAGCGCCGTCTACCTCGATCTGGCGCGGATGCCGCACATCCTCATCGCCGGTTCGACGGGTACCGGAAAGAGCGTCTGCCTGAACGTCGTCCTCGCCTCGATCCTCCTCCGCGCGACCCCGGAGGAGCTCCGCATCATCCTGATCGATCCCAAGAAGGTCGAGCTCAACCACTACGAGGGGATCCCGCACCTCCTCACGCCCGTCGTCACGAACATGAAGAACGCCTCGGCCGTTCTCCAGAACGTGGTGCGCGAGATGGAGAGCCGCTACGAGCTCATGGGGCAGGACCGTGCGCGCAACATCCGGGACTGGAACACCACGCGCGTCGCGCGCGGCGACAAGCCCATCCCGATGATGCTCGTCCTCATCGACGAGCTCGCGGACCTCATGATGGTCGCGCCGGCCGAGGTCGAGGACGCCATCATCCGGCTGGCCCAGAAGAGCCGCGCCGTCGGCATCCACCTCGTGCTGGCCACGCAGCGTCCGTCCGTCGACGTCATCACCGGCATGATCAAGGCGAACGTCCCGTCCCGCATCGCGTTCGCCGTCTCGTCGCAGATCGACTCGCGGGTCATCCTCGACGCGACCGGCGCCGAGAGCCTGCTGGGAAGCGGCGACATGCTGTTCCGCCCGATCGGCACCTCGCGGCTGCAGCGCCTCCAGGGGGCCTACGTCTCCGAGGAGGAGATCCTCGCGATCACGGACCACTGGCGCAACCAGGGCAAGCCCGACATGCGCGAGGACCTGCTCGAGCGTCCGGACGTCCCGGAGGACGACCCCCTCGATCCCGACGCGGACGAGCTCATCGGGAAGGCCGTCGAGATGGTCGTCGCGCAGGGGACGGCCTCCGTGTCGCTCCTGCAGCGGCGCCTCGGGGTCGGATACGCCCGTGCCGGCCGCCTCGTGGACATGATGGAGCGCATGGGCGTGATCTCCGGTCACGAGGGGTCCAAGCCGCGCACCGTGCTGATCGGCGAGGGCGACGTGGACCGCGTGCTCCGCCGCACCACCGACGAGCCCGACGCCGGCGAGGACGACGTGCCAGAGGTCGCCTAACGGGGACGGGGCATTCGCTAGCCTGCCTCTTCCCGACACAACGGAGGGCGGCACCCGCTCCCATGCTCGAGATCGGTAACACGCTACGCGAGGCCCGCATGCGGCGGGACCTCGACATCACGGACTGCGAGGCGGCGACCAAGATCCGCGGCAAGTACCTCCGTGCGCTCGAGGAGGAGCACTTCGAGATGCTGCCGGGGCCGACGTTCGTCCGGGGCTTCCTGCGCACGTACTCCGATCACCTCGGCCTCGACGGACGCCTCGTCGTCGAACAGTACGAGTCGCAGTTCGAACGCCCCCGTGAGCAGACGGCCTACGAGGAGCACCTGCGGCGCAACCGGTCCCGGCGCCGGAGTCGGGAGGGACGCGTGCTGGGGATATTCGTGGCGCTGGCGCTCGCCGGTTCCGTCGGGGTGTGGGCCGTCAGCGGATCGTCCGGTTCGTCCACCGGCGCGGTCACCCCGGTCACCGAGGTCACCCAGCACCCCTCGCTGGACCTCCGCTTCCTCACCCGGCAGAGCGGTGTCGAGCTGAACGTCCACAAGGAGTCGGAGAACGGCCCGCGGATGATCAACCCGGTGAGGATGGTCCCGAACCGCGCTGAGGAGCTCACCGTCGCTCCGCCGGTCTGGGTGAAGATCAGCACCGCCGGTGCGGTGACGCTCTCCGTGAACGACGTGCCCGTCACGATCCCGCCCGGCACGACGGAGTTCCGCCTGGTGGGCACGGGGCAGATCGAGCCGCTCCCGTGATCCGGGGGGCGTCGGACGCCTTCCGTGCGGCGGTCGTCGTGACCGGGGACGAGGTGCTCGCCGGTCGCGTGCGGGACGAGAACGGCCCATACGTCGCGGACGACCTCATCCGCGCGGGGTGTCATGTCGAGAGGATCGTGGTCATCGGCGATCCCCTCGGTGGCCTGACCGCAACGATCCGTGCACAGATCGAGGACGGCCTCGGCCTCCTCGTGGTCACCGGAGGACTCGGTCCCACGGCCGACGACCGCACCATGGAGGCCGTCGCGATGGCGGCCGGCGTCCCGATGGAGCGCAACGAGGAGGCGCTGGAGCTCGTGGGGGCCCGCACACGGCGATTCGCGCGGGCGACGATGGCCGACGCCGACATCGTCCGGGCGCAGGAGAAGCAGGCGCTCATCCCGCGCGGTGCCGTCGTGCTTCCCCCGATCGGAACGGCACCGGGGTGCATCATCGAGGTCTCCGGCACGTACGTCGTGGTGCTCCCGGGGCCGCCGAACGAGCTTCGGCCCATGTGGGCCGCCGCATGCCGGGAGGGGGTGCTCGCGGACCTGCTCAACGCCCTGGCGTCCGACGACTCGCGGACACTCCGTCTGTGGTGGGTGTCGGAGGCGGAGCTCATGGTGTCGCTCCTGCGCCTCCCGAAGAACGAGCTCGACCGCATCGGCACCTACACGCGCCACGGCGAACTCGAGGTCGTCGCCCCGGCCGACATCGCGGACGACGTCCGGGGGCTCCTGGACGCGTCCTTCGGCGACGCGCTCTTCTCGGTCGACGGACGCCAGGTCGACGACATCGTCGCGGCACGCCTGGGTGAGCGGGGGGAGACCGTGGCCGTCGCGGAGTCCTGCACCGGCGGTGCGCTCGGCGCGCGGTTCGTGGACCGCGCCGGGGCGTCCGCATGGTTCACCGGCGGGGTCATCGCCTACGCCGACGACGTGAAGGTCTCGGCCCTGGGGGTGGATCCCGCGGTGCTGGCGTCCGACGGCGCGGTGAGCGAACGCACGGCGGTCCAGATGGCCGTCGGCGCACGCCGTTACGGCTCCGCCGACTGGGGCGTCTCCGTCACGGGGATCGCCGGACCGGGGGGTGGTAGCGACGACAAACCGGTGGGCACGGTCTGGATCGGCGTCGCCGGGCCCGACGGTGCGGATGCGGAGGTGTTCCGCTTCCCGTCCGGCGATCGGGCCGTGATCCGGCGGCGGGCGGT
>CAYOSM010000013.1:20244-39968 GCA_964406645.1 uncultured Bifidobacteriaceae bacterium
GGGCCGAACTCGTCCGCCGCTGCCGGCCGCTGCGGGAACTCCCCGGGATCCGGCTCACGCCACCCGGCAACCTCCACATCACGGCATGCTTCATCGGCGCGGTGTCCCCGGAGGCCGCGCCGGAGCTCTGCGCACGTCTGTTCGACGCCATGAGGGGGCCTCCGCACCGGCTCGCCGTGGGGCCGCTCGTGGCGCGTCCCGGTCCGCGCTCGGCACGGCTCCTCGCGTTCGAGGTCTCGGACCTCACGGGCCGTCTCGCGGCCCAGGTCGTCCGTATCTCCGACGTCGTCGCGCGGTTCGCGCCCGACCGTGCTCCGCAGCCCTTCTGGCCCCATGTGACGGTCGCGCGGTTCAGTCGTCCGACGGGTGTGAGAAGGTACGCGCAACCGCGACACGAACATGTGTTCGACATCGACCGGATCTCCCTCTATCATTCCGACAGCACCGAGAACGGTCCTCCGCACTACAGACCGCTCATGACGGTTCCACTGGCAACAGGGCCGTGAAAGGAACACTCCGATGGACGACAAGACAAAGGCACTCGACTCCGCGTTGTCCCAGATCGAGCGTCAGTTCGGCAAGGGATCGATCATGCGCATGGGCGATCCCGGCATGCAGGTCGACACCCAGTCCATTCCCACCGGAGCCCTCTCACTCGATGTCGCCCTCGGCATCGGCGGGCTTCCGCGGGGGCGCATCGTCGAGATCTTCGGCCCTGAGAGCTCGGGTAAGACCACGCTGCTCTACCACCTCATCGCCCAGGCGCAGAAGCGCGGGGGGATGGCGGCGTTCATCGACGCCGAGCACGCCATGGACCCCGGCTACGCACGTCGTATCGGTGTGAACATCGACGAGCTGCTCGTCTCGCAGCCGGACCACGGGGAACAGGCCCTGGAGATCGCGGATCTGCTCGTGCGCTCCGGATCGCTCGACATCGTCGCCATCGACTCGGTCGCGGCGCTCGTGCCCAAGGCGGAGATCGAGGGTGAGATGGGCGACTCCCACGTCGGCCTCCAGGCGCGGCTCATGTCGCAGGCCCTGCGGAAGCTCGCCGGCACGCTCAACCGCGCCGGAACCATCTGCGTCTTCACCAACCAGCTCCGCGAGAAGATCGGCGTCATGTTCGGCTCCCCCGAGACCACGCCCGGTGGTCGCGCGCTCAAGTTCTACTCGTCGGTCCGCCTCGACATCCGTCGCATCGAGACGCTGAAGGACGGATCCGAGGCCGTCGGAAACCGCGCGCGCGTCAAGGTCGTGAAGAACAAGATGGCCCCGCCGTTCCGCCAGGCGGAGTTCGACATCATCTACGGCGAGGGCATCTCGCACGAGGGCAACCTGATCGACCTCGGAGTCGACGCCGGGATCATCACGAAGAGCGGCGCTTACTTCTCCTACGGCGACGAGAGGCTCGGCCAGGGAAAGAACGCCGCCCGTGCGTTCCTGAAGGAGCACACGGACATCGCCGAGGAGATCGAGGACCGGATCCGCGCCCATCACGGTGTGGGGGCGGCAGCCTTCACGGTGGTGGAGGGAGAGGGCGAGGACGCCGAGACGGTGGACGAGGTTCTCGCTTCCTCCAACTGAGGGTTCACCTCGTGCAGTAGCGGGTGAGGGGACAGATCCGACTGCTGGATCCGGCCCCTCACCCTTTCTGCGGTCGCGTGCTCGTGCTGCGGCCGGTGGCGTCGGATCGGACGACGGACACATCGGGCCCATCTCATCGGTGACGGGAAACCGGCACCGGTGTCGGTATCCCATCAGAACATCCTGAGCCCGATGTCCCGGCGGCATGGGGCCGGGACATCGGGCGAGGCCTGCCGAGGATCCTCGACGAGGTCCGCATCCGCAGGGCAGTCCACTACTGGACGGTGAGCGTGCCCTTCATGCTGGTGTGGCCGGGCACCGAGCAGTGGTACGTGTACGTGCCCGTGGTCGCGGTGAACTCGGTGGACCGGCTTCCGCCCTTGAAGACGTCGGTCCGGGCGACCTCCTTGCCGTCCGCGTCCTGAACCACGACGTCGTGGTCCATCGGCGAATTGTTCGTGAAGTTGATCGTCACCTTGCCCGGGGCGGCGGTCAGCTCGGTCTGGTCGTAGGCCAGAGCACCATTGGGATCGGCGCTCAGGTCGAGCGTGGTGCCGGCACTGGTCTCGGTACCGCTCGTGGTCGTCTGCGCCGAGGTCGACGGCGTCGTGTCCGACGAGCCGCCGCCACAGCCGGCGACGAAAAGAAGACCGACAGCGGCGGGAACGACGAGGAACTTCAGTGAGGCTCGCATCGATTTCTCCTGGATTCGTTGGACGAACGATTCCACCGTATCCGACGTCGGGCCCATTGGGCACCACGGTGGCCCGGTGCAGCCTGTTCAGGGCCGTATGTGTCGGTCTCGAATCAGTCCGATGACTGAATTGTGAACACGCGGTAACACAGCGGTGACAGTCAGCACATGAAAGCGGGTTTCTGCTGCAGATCACGGTTTCCAGACCGTCACACCTCTTACAGAGGGGGCAGACTCTCCTCAATGGCTGAACTCGTGATCCTGGTGATCGTCGTCGTGACCGCACTTGCGTTCGACTTCACGAATGGCTTCCACGACACCGGCAACGCGATGGCCACGTCCATTGCGACCGGTGCGCTCCGACCGAAGGTCGCGGTCGCCCTCTCCGCGGTCTGCAACCTCATCGGTGCGTTCCTGTCCATCGAGGTCGCGAAGACCGTCTCGAAGGTCGTCAAGATCCAGGATGCCCAGGGGGTGCCGATCCCCGGGCTCTCGGGACACACGCTGATCATCATCGTGTTCGCGGGTCTCGTCGGCGGAATCCTGTGGAACCTGATCACCTGGCTCTACGGTCTGCCCTCGAGTTCGTCGCACGCACTCTTCGGCGGACTCATCGGAGCCGCCGTGGCCTCTCTGGGATTCGCCGCCGGCGTCGACTGGGAGCGGGTGGTCACGAGCATCCTGATCCCGGGACTCCTCGCCCCCGTGGTGGCGTGCATCATCGCGGCGACGGGAACCTGGCTGATCTTCCGCCTGACCCGCTCCACCCCGGAGGGCGCACGGAACTCGGGCTTCCGATGGGGGCAGATCGGCTCCGCCTCCCTCGTGTCGCTCGCCCACGGCACCGGTGACGCGCAGAAGACGATGGGCGTCATCTTCCTGGCCCTCGTCGCCTATGGAAGCGCCACGCCGGACGAGAGCATCCCCTTCTGGGTCAAGCTCGTCTGCGCCCTTGCCATCGCACTCGGCACCTATCTCGGGGGCTGGCGGATCATCCGGACGCTCGGCAAGGGACTCATCGAGATCACCCCGCCCCAGGGCATGGCCGCCGAAGCCTCCTCGGCGGCGGTGATCATGTCCTCGAGCCATCTCGGCATGGCCCTCTCGACGACGCACGTGGCCACCGGATCGATCCTCGGTTCCGGCGTCGGCAAGCGCGGCGCCGACGTCCGATGGGGCGTCGCCGGACGGATGGCGGTGGGATGGGCGATCACCCTTCCGGCCGCGGCCGTCGTCGGCGCCGCGTGCTGGGGCCTCGCGAACCTGCTCAAGGGGCCGATGGACGGACTGATCGGCGTGCTCGTCGACTTCGCGATCCTCGTCGGCCTGTCGCTCTACATCTACCGGCGCTCGAAGCGGAATCCGATCCACGCCCACAACGTCAACGCCGAGTGGGAGGGCGGGCTCATCCCCGTCGAGGAACTCGTCCCCGATGACATCGCGACCGACGACGAGACCCCGCACGTCGAGAAGCCCGTCGTCCATGCGTAGGAGATCCTCATGACCATGGACATCCTCACGAGCATCGAGCCGATCTGGCGGGTCCTCGCCGTCGGCCTCGTCCTCGGCGCCGGGCTTCCCGCGCTGTTCGCACTGGGCATTCACTTCGGGGCCACGCACACCACCGAGGACGGCACGCTGGTCGCCGCCTCGCCGCTCGCCCGGGTCGGATCGTGGATCTGCTTCGGCGTCGTCGGCGTGGCCATCCTGTTCGGCCTGTCCGTCCTCGTCGCCGCCGACCACGTCCTGCCCGCCGTCGGACTGGGGTGAGATCCGTCGTGACCGCGCCCGACAACGACACCGGTCGCCGCGGAAACGTCCTCGCCTCGATACTGGACTGGCTCACCGCCGGATACCCGGAGGGGGTCCCACCGCAGGACCGATTCCCCCTTCTCGCGCTGATGCGCTCACGACTGACCGACGAACAGATCCGGGCGGTCGCGGAGCGGATGATCTCCCAGTCCGGGGAGCCGTCGAAGACCGACGCTCAGGTCCTCATCACGAAGGTCATCGACGAGCTGCCCTCGGAGGAGGAGGTCGAACGGGTGCGACGGCATCTGGAGGCGGCCGGGATCGACCTCGACTGGGACAAACCGCAGGCGGGCGCCGCCTAGGAGCCCACGGGTGTCGGCCAGGCCGCTCTCGCCCGACGCGGGGTGTCAGGTCTCAGGCTGTCCCGGACGGATCGTGGGGCGCGGCCGCGGACGGGCCGGTGGTCGCCGCGTCCGGGATTCCCCGGGCCGGATGGGTCGCGGTGGATGGTGACGGGGTTCCGGCCACGATGTCGCTCAGCCGGCGCAGCCGGGGGTTGAGGCGATCGTCGAACTGCTGTGCGCGACGTTCCGCGTGGCCCAGGCGCTCGGGGGAGTAATAGCGGCGGGCCCACCATGAGGACGGACGGGCCAGGCGGACGGCGCCGATCCATCCGAGAAGAGGGACGAAGCACGCCAGGAGGGCGAACCGGTACTTGCCCTTGAGCACGCAGATCACCACGGATGTGAACCACGCCACCGTGATGATGAGGGCGCTCCAGCGGAGCGCTCCTTCGGATCCGGAGATCTCGGTGTCGTTGAACGGGACCATCCCCACCAGCACGAAACCCAGGCAGGCGGCGGCCAGGCTCACCATCTCGACGGATGTGCGGCCCTCATCGGTCCAGTAGACGTCCTGGAGATGCAGGATCAGGGCGAACTCGTCGAGCACCAGCGACGTCCCGATCCCGACGAGGACGGCGGCGACACACCCCCAGAGGAGTGACCGCGCCCCCACCGCGGTGAACGCCCCCACGGTGAGCAGGATGATCCCGGGGACCGCGTGGTGGATGTGGACGCCGTCGCGGACGTTGTTCTTGAAGGGGCCGACCCCGGCGCGGATCATGCGCGTGATGATCCGGGTCACGAGGAACGTCAGCACGAAGCTGAGGAACAGAAGGAGGAACGGCAGCCGACCGTCGTCCATGATCGATTTGTGCCACCAGTTCCCCATCGACGTCCCCGGGATCCGCGGTTGGATGGATCAGGTCAGTCCGGAAGCTCCAGATCACGGATCGCCGCGGAAAGGAAGCGTGCGCCCTCGCCACCCGAGACCACACGGTGGTCGACGGTGAGGGAGAGGGGGAGGACCCGGTGGACGACGGGCTGCCCGTCGACCGCCACGACCCGGGAGATGGCACGGCCCGCGCCCAGGATCGCCACCTGAGGGGGCACGACGACCAGCACCGCGTGACGTCCGCCCAGCGAACCGAAGTTCGACAGCGTGATGGTCGCGCCGCGCAGATCGTCGGGCGCGATGGTCCGCTCGCGGGTCTGGTCGATCAGATCGTCCAGTCGCTGGCGGATCCCGTCGCCCGAGAGCGATTCGGCACCGCGGATGACGGGTACGAAGAGCCCGTCCGGAGCGTCGACGGCCACACCGAGATCGACGTTGGAATGGAGGCGGCGTCCCTCCGCGCCCGACTGCAGCCAGGCGTTGAGCGACGGCTCTGCGGCGCATGCCGCGACGATCGCGCGGATGAGGCGGACGGTCGCGTCGGTTCCCGGCGCCCATGCGTCGACGTCGGCCTCGTCCATCAGCGTCGCCGGGACGACCTCCGCGTGGGAGCGGGCCATGGCCTCGGACATCGCGCGTCGCGGGCCGCGAAGCGGCGTGAATGCCGGCTCCTCCTGCGGGCGGGACGCGGCGCGCTCCACGTCGCTCGCCGTGGCGAGCCCGCGGGGGCCGGTGGGGACCACGGTCGCGAGGTCGACGCCGAGCCGCTTCGCGAGGGCGCGGACGGCGGGGGACGCCTGGACGACGCGCTCGCCCTCCGCCACGACCGGGCGGCGTGCCGGCGGGGGCGTCGGCGCGGTGGCCTCGGGAGTCGCGGTGTCGGCGTCCTCGGAGTCGAGGCTGCCGACGATGCCCGCGAACTGGGTCTCACCGGCCTCGTCGAAGTCGATCAGCGGTGTGTCGACCTCGATGATGTCGCCGACCGCGCCGTAGAGCTTCGCGATGCGCCCCGCCCACGGCGCCGGGATCTCCATCACCGCCTTGTCGGTCTCAACGGCGACGAGCGGCTGGTCCGCGACGACCACGTCGCCCTCGTTGACGTACCAGGTGACGATCTCGGCCTGCTCCAGGCCCTCTCCGAGATCCGGCAGAAGAAAGGTTCTCACGCATACTCCAGGACACGGTGGACGGCGGCGATGACGCGGCCTCGATTGGGCATGTAGCGGTTCTCGAGACGCGCCAGCGGGAAGATCGTGTCGTACCCGGTCGCTCGGGCCACCGGCGCGAGCAGGGACGTGAGCCCCTCCTCGGCGAGGCGGGCGGCGATCTCCGCGCCGAACCCGCTCTGGCGGGCGGCCTCATGGGCGATCACGCAGCGTCCGGTGCGCTCGACCGACTCGAGGATGGGCTGCATGTCGAGCGGGCTGATGGTGGCCACGTCGATCACGGTCGCCTCGATGCCGTCGCCGGCGAGGTCCTCCGCCGCGGCGAGGCTCTCGCTGACCATGCCGCCCCAGGCGACGATGGTCACGTCCGCGCCCTCGCGCTCGACGAACGACATCCCCAGCGGGATCCCCTGGCCGTCGTCCGTGATGTCGGCACGGGTGGACCGGTAGAGCCGGGCGGGCTCGAGGACCACGACGGGGTCGGGGTCGCGGATGGCCGACAGGAGGAGCCCGTAGGCCTTCGAGGGGGAGGACGGGATGACCGTCGTGAGTCCCGGGATGCCGGCGAGGATCGCCTCCGGGCTGTCCGAGTGGTGCTCGGGCGGCTTGATCCCCCCGCCCGTGGGGGTGCGGAGCACCATCGGGCACGACAGCCGTCCGCGCGTGCGGTTGCGCATGCGCGAGGCGTGGTTGAGGAGCTGGTCGAGGGCGGAGTACATGAACCCCGCGAACTGGATCTCGACGACGGGGCGCATGCCGTCGACGGCGAGGCCCACGCCGAGCCCGCCGATGACCGTCTCGGCCAACGGCGTGTCGATGACGCGGTCCGGGCCGAAACGCTCCAGCAGGCCGTCCGTGGCGCGGAACACGCCGCCGCTGCGGGCGACGTCCTCGCCGAGCACGACGACGCTGTCGTCGGCGGCCATCTCGTGGGCGAGCGCGAGCGCGATCGCCTGGACGTAGGTCTGCTCAGCCATCCTTGCCCCAGTCCAGAGTGGCCTGGATGCGCTGGCGGGCGACGTCCGGGGGAAGCTCGGCCCAGACGTAGTCGAACATCGCCTCGGTCGGCTGCGGCTTGACGGCGAGGAACTCCTCCGCCGCGGCGTCCACCTCGTTGGCACAGTCGGTGCGGAGCGTCTCCTCGTCCTCCTTCGTCCACACGCCGGCGTCGGCCAGGAACTGGCGGATGCGGGCGATGGGCTCACGCTTCCAGCTGCTGCTGACCTCCTCGTCGTCACGGTAGCGCCGGGCGTCGTCCACGGTCGTGTGGTCGGCCAGGCGGTAGGTGACGGCCTCGATCAGCGTGGGGCCCCCGCCCTCGCGGGCGCGTTCGATGGCCTGGGACGCGACATCGGTCACGGCCACGACGTCGTTGCCGTCGACCTGGATGCCGGGGATCCCCGCGGCGTAGGCCTTCTGCGCGAGGGTGGGCGCGACGGACTGCGTGGAGCGCGGGACGGAGATGGCCCATCCGTTGTTCACGATGACCATGACCATCGGCAGGTTGAGCGCGCCGGCGGTGTTGATCGCCTCGTAGAAGGCGCCCTTGCTCGACGCTCCGTCGCCCATCATGCACACGGCGACCTCGGGTCGCTGGCGGATCTTCATGCCGAGGGCCACGCCCGCGGCCTGGACACCGTGCTCACCGACGGTGATGCAGATCGGGAAGTCGCGTGTGGGGCCGCTGAACTCGCTGCCGCGCTCGTCGCCACCCCAGTAGAGGAGGAGCTCGACGGGGGTCACGCCGCGGACGAGCTGGGCGGCCTGGTCGCGGTAGCTCGGAACGAGGACGTCGTTCTCGGCCATCGCCCAGGCGATGCCGGTTCCGACGGCCTCCTGGCCGAGGCACGAGGAGTACGTCCCGAGGCGGCCGGTGCGGTGCAGAGCCACGCAGCGGGCGTCGAAGACGCGGGTTCGGACCATCGCCTGGTAGAGCGGGATGACGGACTGCGCGTCCGGCGTCGACTCCGGGAGTTCCCCCGCGCAGGACCCGTCCGGCGCGATGTGGGAGACGTACGGGATGTCCGGTGTGTCGGTGGTGACGTGTGTGGTCATATGGTCCGATGCACTCTAGTCGGCGGGTCGGCCGTGT
This sequence comes from uncultured Bifidobacteriaceae bacterium, assembly GCA_964406645.1. Taxonomy (GTDB): domain Bacteria; phylum Actinomycetota; class Thermoleophilia; order Miltoncostaeales; family Miltoncostaeaceae; genus CALMEC01. The sequence continues at coordinate 28,769 of CAYOSM010000013.1, forward strand.
GGCATCCCGGGGGCGTCCGTCCGGGGCATCCGTCAGGCCGGTCCGGGCGTCATCCCTCCGGGGAGGGAACCCGCGGAGTCGGCCTCTGGACGATGTCCCAGACGATGAGGACGATGCCCACGGCGATGAGGACGGAGCCGACGACGAGGGCCGCCGTTCCGGTGTCGCGCGCCAGATAGACGATCTGACTGGCGGTCTCGGGCGTCGCGCACGCGTCGCCCGACACGCACGCGATGAGGGTGGCCGATTCGGTGGCCGCCGTGGCGGCGATGTCGTGCTCGGCGAACGCTCGCAGCAGGATTCCGAGGACCGTCGCCAGGATTCCGAGGACCGGTGCGATGAGGAGGACCAGGAGACGGGTGCCGCGGGCCATCGTGGCGCCCTCGTCGGAGGCGGCGTGCGCCGGGATCCCGGAGAAGTCGTACTCCGTCGGTGCGTCGGTCGTCATGGGCGGCGTGTGCTGTTCGCGTGTCGGTCCACCCCTGGCAGACTACGCAAGATGAAGTACCACCTCACCACCTTCGGGTGCCAGATGAACGAGCACGACTCGGAGCGCATGCGCGGCCTGCTCGAGTCGATCGGCTACGACCGCGCCGAGGAGCGCGACGACGCCGACCTCGTCGTCTTCAACACCTGCACCATCCGGGCGAGCGCGGATGACCGGTTCTTCGGAAACCTCGGGGACGCCCGTCGCATCAAGCGCGAGCGGCCCGACGTGGTCGTCGCCGTCGGCGGGTGCTGGGCCCAGAGCCAGAAGGACGAGGTGTTCACCCAGTTCCCCTTCGTCGACATCGCCTTCGGCCCCGGCGAGGTGACGCGGCTCGGCGAACTCGTCGCCCGCGAGCGGATCGACTCCGTCGGCGCCTTCAGCTTCGACGGCAACTTCGCGGCGACCCTGCCCACCCGGCGCGGACGGGCCCATCAGGCATGGGTCCAGATCAGCGTGGGCTGCAACTCCGTGTGCTCGTACTGCATCGTGCCGAGCGTCCGCGGCCGCGAGCGCAGCCGTCTCCAGCACGACGTGGTCGGCGAGATCCGCGCCCTGGCCGACGACGGGGTCACCGAGGTCACGCTGCTCGGGCAGAACGTGAACTCCTACGGGCGCGACCTGCGCGGCGAGGACCGCACCGACTTCGGGGCGCTGCTCCAGGCCGTCGGGGAGGTGGAGGGGATCCGTCGCCTCCGCTACACCAGCCCGCACCCCAAGGACATGAAGCGCGACGTGATCGCCGCCATGGCCGACGTGCCCTCCGTCTGCGAACACGTCCACCTGCCGGCGCAGTCCGGCGCGACCCGCGTGCTGAAGGCGATGCGCCGGACCTACGATCGCGGTCGGTACCTCGACCTCGTGGGGCGGCTGCGCGACGCCATCCCCGACCTCTCCATCACGACGGATCTCATCGTGGGGTTCCCGGGCGAGACGGACGCCGACTTCGCCGAGACCCTGTCGCTCGTCGAGGAGGTCGGCTTCGACGGCGCGTACACGTTCCTCTACTCGCCGCGTCCCGGTACCGAGGCCCACGACGTCATGACCGACGACGTCACGGCGGAGGCAAAGCGCGAGCGCATGCAGGCGCTCGTCGAGGTCGTGCAGCGCACCGCGGCCGAGCGTGCGTCCCGATTCGTCGGATCGACACGCGAGGTGCTCGTCGAAGGGCCGTCGCGCACCGATCCCACGCGCCTTCGCGGGCGCATCCGCCAGAACATCGCGGTGAACTTCGACGGCGCCGCCGAGCCGGGCGAGTACGTGCAGGTCGCGATCGCGGGGTCGACCTCCACGACGCTCTCGGGTCGTCAGGTCGGCGTCCCCGCCGTCGCCGGCTGACGATCCGGCATGGCCGGGGTGCCTGCGCGACGTGTGGTCGCGATCGTCGGTCCCACCGCCGTGGGGAAGACGGCCATCGCCCATGAGGTGGCACGCGCCCTCGACGGGGAGATCGTCGTGGCCGATCCCTTCCAGCGGTACGTCGGGCTCGAGATCGCGGCCGACGCGCCAGGCGCCGACGAGCAACGGGCGGTCCCGCATCACCTCGTGGGCGACCTGGAGCTCCACGAGACCAGCACCGTGGCGGACTACGCGCATCGGGCGCACGAGGTCGTCGACCGGATCCTCTCCGCGGGGCGCACCCCCGTCGTCAGCGGGGGAAGCGGCCTCTACGTGAGGGCCGCCCTCACCGACATGGACTTTCCCCCCGACCCGCCGCCCGCCGTCCGCGAGTCGGTCGAGCGCCTCGCCGCGGACGATCCGGGCCGGGCACTCGACGAGCTGCGGGAGCTCATGCCCCACGTCGCGGCGCGCGTCGACGTGTCCAACCCGCGGCGCATCGTCCGGGCGCTCGCGCTCGCGCGCATCGGCCGCGAGCAACCGCCCTCGGACGCCCTGTGGTCGGGTGCCACCCGCCATCCGACGGTGATCGTCGGGCTGACCCGCCCGCGTGCCGAGCTCCACGCGCGGATCGAGCGGCGCGTCGACCGGGAGCTGGCCGACGGGCTGGTCCACGAGCTCACCCGCGCCGGTTCGCATCCGGGTCTGTCACGGGCCGCCGCGCAGATCATCGGCATGCGCGAGGTCGCCGCGCTGGGCCGTGGGGAGATCGACGCGGCCGATCTGCGCGAGCGCCTCGTCGTCCGTACCCGGAGGCTCGCCCGCGGACAGGACACGTGGATCCGCAAGACACCCGGGATCATCGCCGTCGACCTGGGGGACGACCCGCCGGGGGCGCACGTCGGCACCGTGCTCCGGCATGTGATCTGAGACCCGTCGAGCGGGTGGGAATGGAGTACCCTGGTCGGCGATGCGATTCGAGAAGTGGCAGGGACTCGGGAACAACTACCTGATCGTCAGGCGGGACGAGTGGCAGATCCCGTTGACCCCCGAGCGGGCCGCGCTCCTGTGTGACATCCACTTCGGTGTCGGCGGCGACGGCATCCTCGAGGTCGACAACGATCACGGCCATCCCCGCATGACCGTCTGGAACCCGGACGGGAGCATCGCCGAGAACTGCGGCAACGGCATCCGCATGGTCACCCGCCACCTCCAGCGCCGCGGCGGCCTTCCCGCGGACGGCGTCATCATGACGGGCGGCGGACCGGTCCGTGTGCGGGTCCTGCCGGACGAGCGCGTCCGGGTGTCGATGGGCCGGGCGGTCTTCCCGGACGGCGAGGCCTTCGAGAGCCTCGCGACCTCCGAGGGCGACGTCGAGCTGGCCCACGTGACCACGGGCAACCCGCACGCGATCATCCTCTCCGACGATCCCGATGCCGTGGTCCGCGTGGTCGGTCCCGCCGTCGAGACGAACCCGCGCTTCCCGGACCGGACCAACGTGGAGTTCGTCCGGGTCGACGGACCGTCCGAGATCACCATGCGCGTCTGGGAACGCGGGGTGGGCGAGACCATGGCCTGCGGCACGGGGGCCTGCGCCTCCGCCGTGGCCGCCGTCCGCCTGGCGGGGGGCGTCGCGCCGGTCACCGTCCACCTCGCCGGGGGCGATCTCGAGATCGACGTCGACGAGGACCTCGAGGTCACGATGACGGGTCCGGCCGATCTGCTCTACGAGGGTGTACTGTCCCCGGCCCTTTCCGTCCGCCTGGAGGCCCAATGAGCTCAGCAAAGGCCGCTGCCCGTCTCGGACAGCTCCCTCCGTACCTCTTCGCCCAGCTTGAGAAGCGCATCGCCGACAAGCGCGCGGCCGGCGTGGACATCATCTCCCTCGGGATCGGGGACCCGGATCTGCCGACGCCGCCCGGCGTCGTGGACGCCCTCGTCGAGGCCGCCCGCAACCCGAACACCCACCAGTACCCGTCCAACCGCGGGCGCGAGAGCTTCCGCGACGCGATCGCGACGTTCTACGACCGGCGCTTCGGCGTCTCGCTCGATCCCGCCACGGAGATCATCCCCGCGCTCGGCGCGAAAGAGGCCATCGCCAACATCAACCTGGCGTTCCTCGATCCGGGAGACGTCGCGCTCGCGAGCGACCCCGGGTATCCCGTGTACACCAGCGGGCCCATCATCGCGGGCGCCGAGCCGTACGCCATGCCGCTCGTCCCGGAGCTCGGATTCCAGCCGGACCTCACGGCCATCCCGGCCGACGTCGCCCGGCGCGCCAAGCTGCTTTACGTGAACTACCCGAACAATCCGACCGGTGCGGTCATCGAGGACGACTTCTTCGACCGGCTGGTCGCCTTCGCGCGTGAGAACGACATCATCGTCGTCCACGACAACGCGTACTCGGAGATCACCTACGACGGCTACCGCGCCCCGTCGTTCCTCGCGACGCCCGGCGCCGCCGACGTCGGCATCGAGGTCTTCTCGCTGTCGAAGACCTACAACATGACCGGCTGGCGGTCCGGCGCCGTCGTCGGAAACGCCGACCTGGTGTCCGACTACTGGCAGCTCAAGACCAACATCGACAGCGGCATGTTCGAGGCCGTCCAGGAGGCGAGCGTCGCGGCGCTCCTGTCGGACCAGTCGTCGGTCGCCGAGATGTGCGAGATCTACACGCGTCGCCGCGACACGCTGGTCGCGGCCCTGCAGGCGATCGGCGTGGACGTCCACGCCCCCAAGGGGACGATCTATCTGTGGGCGCGGGTGCCGGAGGGGCAGACGTCCGCCGGATTCGCCGAGCGCGTCCTGGAGGAGGCGGCCGTCGTCATCTCTCCGGGGTCGGCCTACGGGGCGAGCGGCGAGGGCTTCGTCCGCATGAGCCTCACCATCGACGACGACCGCCTCAACGAGGCCGCCGAGCGGATCTCCCGGCTTGTCTGATCTTCCGCGGCTCCCCGTTCGGCGGCTGCATCCGGACGCCCGTCCGCCACAGCGGGCGCACCCCGGCGACGCCGGCCTCGACCTTTCGGCCCTCGAGACCACGACGATCGCGCCGGGCGAGCGCACCGCCGTCGGGACCGGTCTGGCGGTGGCGATCCCGGCCGGATGGGCCGGCCTGGTCCTGCCGCGATCGGGGCTCGCCCGCCGGCACGGGGTGACCGTGGCGAACGCGCCCGGCCTCATCGACTCCGGCTACCGCGGCGAGATCATCGTCGTCCTCGTGAACCACGGTGACGAGACGCTCACCCTGACGGCGGGCGACCGCATCGCGCAGCTCGTCGTCGTCCCCTGCCCGGTGCTGGCCGTCGAGATGGTGGACGGACTGCCCGAATCCGACGGGCGCGGCATGCAGGGGTTCGGCTCGACCGGTCGGTGAGGGACGCACCGGCGGGAGCGCGGGGACGCTAGGAGCGGTTCGGCTGGCGCGCCCGCGCGATGGCCGCGGTGTGCGCGGCGGTCTCCATGGCATCGTCCAGCGGGCGGAGCGGCGTGGTGTCGCCGGTGGCGAACTCGACCGCCCAGCCGATGAGGCGGTCGGCGAGCCAGGGGTTCTTCGGAAGCAGCGGCCCGTGGAGGTAGGTGCCGATCGCCCGGTCGCGCACGGCCCCCTCCGTGCCGTCCTCGCCGTTGTTGCCGTTGCCCGTGACGACGGTGCCGAGGGGCCGGGCGCCGGGTCCGAGACGTGTGCGTCCCGCGTGGTTCTCGAATCCCACCACGGTGTGGGTGTCGCCGTCGATCTCGGCCGCGATGACGATGTCGCCGATGAGCCGCGACGGCTCGGCGATCGTGTCGGCGTCGAGGAGGCCGATACCGGGCATGCGCTCGCCGGTCACGCCGGTGTATCCGTGTCCCGCGAGCTGGTAGCCGCCACAGACGGCGAACAGGACCGCTCCGTCGTCGACGCGGGCGATGAGCTCGCGGCCCTTGGTCCGTGCCAGGTCCTCGGCCACCATGGCCTGGTCGCGGTCCTGACCGCCGCCCAGGTAGTAGATGTGGCCGTCGGCGGGGAGGGGGTCGCCGTGACCGACGTCGACGACCTCCAGCTCGATGCCCCGCCACGCCGTGCGCTGCGCGACGACGGCCAGGTTCCCGCGGTCGGCGTAGATGTTGAGCTCGCGCGGGTAGAGGTGGATGAGGCGGACCTTCGTCATGCGGCCTCGCAGCGGTAGATCTGTCGTTCGGACATGTCGTCGAGCGGCGCCCCGTCGAAGTCGCCGTGCACGGCCAGGACCCGCAGGCCGGCCTCGGCCAGGAGCTCCATCAGCTCGGACGGGCTGAAGAGATGCACCTCGTGCTCGCGCTCGTACCGCGTGCCGCCCTCGTCGATCAGGATGGTGAAGCGCACCGTCCCGGTGTCGGGGTGGACGGCGTCGAACCGTGCGCCGTGTCGCAGGGTGGCTCCGGACGGGTCGCGATGGACGCCGCCGGGGATGATCTCGCCGACGTGGTCCGCGAGCGCCGCCAGGTCGGCCACGACCACGTCGAAGGCGAAGAGCCCGCCGGGTGCGAGATGTGCCCGGACGGTCCGGAGCACCGCGCGGCGGTCCTCGGGAGCGACGAACGCCTGGAGGGTGTTCATCGGAAGGATCGCCGCCGGGAACGTGCGCCCCAGATCCAGTGTTCGCAGGTCGCCGACGACGGCGTCCACGCTTCCGGCAAGATCGCGTTCGCGGGTGGTCGCGAGTGCGATTCGCTCGATCATGCCGGGATCGTGGTCGACGGCCGTCACGTGTGCCCCGTCCCGTGCCAGGGCCAGGGAGACACGGCCGGTGGCCGCTCCCAGATCGAGCACGTCGCCGCCCGCCTCACGGGCGATCGCGCGCCAGTGGTCGAGGTCCTCGACGTAGTGGGCGTGCTCGAGGGCGAACCGGTCGGCCGGTGTGCCGATCGTCCTCTCCACGTGGACGGGATCACCGCTCATTCCAGAACGCCTCCACGGCACCCCGGCCCTGAAGCCCCCGCCGCAGGGCCAGCATGGCCGTATATGTCGGAAGGACGTAGACCGGACGCCCCTCCGGCGCCATGGCGGATGCGGACTCCACCGCCGCGAGGCCGTCCGGCTCCACCGAGACGCGGTCCATGTCGAACCCGGCGTACCGGAACCTCAGGGCGAGGTCGTAGGCGCGGTCGCCCGCGACGGTGAGGTGCCGCAGACGGGGGAGGAGGGGCTCGTAGTCGATGTCCCAGATCCAGGAGACGTCGCGGCCGTCCGCCGTCCGGTCGTTGAGGATGAGCACGAGATCGAGGGGTTCGGGGTCGAGCTCGAGCGTCCGGACGATCTCGTTCGCACCGGTGGGGTTCTTCACGAGGAGCAGGACGAGGTCGCGATCGGCGAGCCGCACGCGCTCCGAGCGCCCGAACGCGGCCCGGCTGCCGGCGAGCCCTCGCTCGATGTCGGCGACGGGGACTCCGAGCGCGAGCGCCGCCGCCGTCGCGGCCGCGGCGTTGTAGGCGTTGTGCAGGCCGGGCAGGGCGAGGCGGGGGATCTCCACCGTCCCCGCGGGCGAGCGGAGGGTCATCGCGAGACCGTCGAACCCGTCCAGCGTCACGGACGTGGCCGCGACATCCGGCGTCGGGCGGTGCCATCCGCAGGCGTCGCAGCGCCAGTGGCCCAGGTGGCCGAGGAGGACGGCGTCGTAGACCAGCTGGTCGCCGCAGCGCCGGCACCGGGTCGAGTCCGCGGCGTGGGGGAGATCCGTCAGCGACACCTCGGTGGTGTCGATCCCGAAGAAGGTGACGTTCGGATGGGCGTCGGCCAGCTGCGCGACACCGGGGTCGTCCGCGTTGAGGACGACGACGGCGTCGTCCGGCGCATCGGCCAGCATCCGCCGCCATCCGGCGACGAGGTGCTCCATCTCTCCGTAGCGGTCGAGCTGATCGCGGAAGAGGTTCATCAGGAGGATCACCCGCGGGCGGAGAGCGTCCACGACCGCCGGCAGAGCCGCCTCGTCGACCTCGAAGAGCCCGAGCGCGTCGGCGTCGGCGGGCGCGTCGAGGAGGGCGGTCGCCACTCCGGACACGAGGTTCGCGCCACTCGGGTTCGTGACCATCGCGCGGCCGTCCTGACCGACCGCGTCGACGATGAGCCGGGACGTGGTCGTCTTGCCGTTGGTCGCCGAGACGACGAGGCTCCCCCGGGGGAGTTTGCGGCGGAGTGACGCGAGCGCGGAGGGGTGAAGACGCAGGAGCATCTTGCCCGGCAGACTCGTCCCGCCACCACGGCCGAGGCGACGCGAGAGCCGGCCGGCCGCGCGGGCGATCGTCTCGGCGGGATGGATCACCGCCTCACCTGACCTCCGGCATCGGGCGCGCCCCGTCCGGGCGGCCGACGAGGACATCGTGGGGATCGACCGTGAAGAGGCCGTGATCGACCACGCCGGGCACCGAGGCCACCGCGTCGGCGACCGACCGCCAGTCGGCGCCGGCCTCCGGGTGGAGGTCGATGAGCACGAGTCCGTCGTCGCTCAGTGCGGTGCGGCGTGCGGGGCGTAGGTCAGCAAGAGTCAGAGTGACGCGATCCTCCGCGAAGGGAAGGACGGCGATCGGCAGGCGTCCCCACTCGTCGAGTGTCGTGACCAACTTCGTGTCGTCGACGAGGACGACGAACCGTTCGGCGGCGAGCGCCACGATCCGCTCGCGGACCATCGCGCCGCCGGCGCCCTTCACGACGAGTCCGTCCGCCGTGACGGCGTCCGCGCCGTCGAAGGCCAGGTGGAGGTCGTCGCCGAGGGGCCGCACGTCGATGCCCTCGGCCGTGGCCAGCTCGTCACTCTGGACGGAGGTCGGGACGCCCGAGCAGCTGAGGCCCCCGCGCACCCGCCGGCCCACCGCGCGGATGCCCGCCGCGGCCGAGCGTCCGGTTCCGAGTCCGAGTCGCATTCCGTCCTGCACCAGCGCGGCGACGGCCTCGCCGGCGGCGTTCCAGGACGCCTGTTTCTCCTGATCGTTCACGGTGCCGAAGGCTATGCGAGACTTGGCCACCCATGCCTGAAACGAACGCCGACACCATCACCCCCGACATCACGCTCATCGACACGCTGCTGGGCGGGGAGACCGGCCTGACGGCCGCATACCTCATCCGCGGGGAGCGCCTGACCCTCGTCGAGACGGGATCGCAGACGTCCGCGGAGTCCCTGATCGCGAACCTCATCGACCACGGGATCGGCCCGGACGACCTCGATCAGATCGTCCTGACCCACATCCACCTGGATCACTGCGGCGGCGTCGGCGACGTCATGAACGCCTTCCCCCGGGCACGGCTCTACGTCCACCGGCGCGGCGCCCGCCACCTGGCCGAGCCCACCCGTCTGCTCGAGTCCTCCTTCGCCGTCTACGGGGATCTCGCACCGATCTACGGCGGTCTCGTCCCCGTCGCGCCCGAGCGGATCGAGGCGGTCGAGGAGGGCGGGACCATCCCGCTCGGAGGCGGCCGCCGCCTCGAGGTCATGGACGCGCCGGGGCACGCCCGGCACCAGATGGCGCTCCTCGACACGGGGTCCGGATCGCTCTTCACAGGAGACGCGCTCGGTGTCCGCTTCCCGGGGTCCGAGCTCTATCCGACGCTTCCGCCGCCCGACTTCAACCTCGACATGGCGCTCACGACACTCGACCGCATCGCCGAGCGCGGTGCGGAGCGGCTCCTCCTGCCGCACTTCGGCGCGATCGACGAGCCCGAGGCGGCGATCGCCGTGGCGGCGGAACGTCAGGCCACCCTGGCCGAGGCGGCCCGGCGGGGATGGCGTGCCGGGGGCACCGAGGCGGCGGTCGGCGAGGAGATCGACCGGACGCTGCCGGTGGCCGACGTCGTCATCGACGACGACGGTCGGCGTCGCTGGCGGTTCACGCTCTGGGCCGACAACAACGTCACCGGTCTCGCCCTGTGGGCCGAGTCCGTCGAGACCCCGGCCGAGGGAGGGGAGTAGCCGGCCCGCACCTCCGCGAGGGCCGGGTCCGCGCCCGGTCCGGCCACGACCGGCGGGCGACCCGTGTCGGTAACCTCCCGCCCGAACAACTCGACGTGGAGCGTGGGATGGCTGAGAAGACGGTGGTTTCACTCGCGGGCGACGGCATCGGTCCCGAGGTCGTCACGGAGACGCGGCGTGTGGTGGATGCGGTCGCATCGGCGCACGGTCTCACGATCACCTGGGAGGACCACCTCATGGGCGGCGTGTCGATCGACGAACACGGCACCGCCCTCACCGACGAGGTCCTCGCCGCCTGCCAGGCGTCCGACGCCGTCCTGCTCGGTGCGGTCGGCGGCCCGAAGTGGGACACCACCGATCCGGACGCGCCCCGGCCGGAGCAGGGACTCCTCGGCCTGCGCGCGGGTCTCGGCCTCTTCGCGAATCTCCGCCCCGTGAAGCCCTTCCCGGCGCTCTACGACGCCAGCCCGCTTCGCCGCGAGCGCATCGAGGGCACCGACCTCCTCGTCATCCGCGAGCTGACCGGGGGCATCTACTTCGGCAAGCGCGAGCGTGACGGCGACACCGCCTACGACACCTGCCTCTACACCAAGGACGAGATCCGGCGCGTCGCCGAGTGGGGATTCCTCGCCGCGAAGGGGCGTCGCGGTCGCGTGACCTCCGTCGACAAGGCCAACGTGCTCGAGAGCTCCCGCCTGTGGCGCGAGACCGTCCTCGAGGTCGCGGCCGGCCACCCCGACGTCGAGCTCGACCACATGCTCGTCGACAACGCCGCCATGCAGCTCGTCTCCCGTCCGTCGGAGTTCGACGTCATCGTCACCGAGAACATGTTCGGCGACATCCTGAGCGACGAGGCCGCGATGATCACGGGATCCATCGGGATGCTGCCCTCCGCGAGCCTCGGCTCCGGGGGACCGGGGCTCTACGAGCCCGTCCACGGGTCCGCACCGGACATCGCCGGCCAGGGGATCGCCAATCCGCTGGCGACCTGTCTCTCCGCCGCCATGATGCTCCGGTACTCGCTGGAGTGCGCCGAGGGCGCCGACCGGATCGAGGCCGCCGTGGCCGCGCTCCTCGAGGAGGGGCACCGCACGCCGGACCTCGGCGGTGCGCTCACCACGCGGGAGGTCGGCGACCTCCTGCTGTCACGACTGGGATAGATCGATGACGCTCTGATCGCGGCGGACCCTCACGCACGGCCGGTGTCGGACATCGACCTGCGTGAGGGGCGCCGTGGATCGGAGAGGTACCCGCAGGGAGGCGGCTTCCGCAGATCCCCGGGTTGCGGGTGTCCTGGGCGAGAACGGCGCCTGACGGGGTGGTGCCCGGCCCGTGGATGTCCATGGGGGTTCTCCGAATCCGCCGGATCACCATCGACGTGCTTGCGCGTGGCGGCGGATATGTTAGGGTGCCCAAATATGGAAACGGTCATGACCGTTAGAGAGCGCGCAGG
>CAYOSM010000014.1:0-34269 GCA_964406645.1 uncultured Bifidobacteriaceae bacterium
CCATCTGACGCAGTTTCATATGCACCTGCGTGCGTGCGGGCGTGCAAGTTAATTGACTGACACCACGCTTGCACGCGTCCTGTCGGGACGGGCCCCTCAGATCTTGCGGGCGCCCTCGCGGCTCCTGGTGCACGGTCCGCACGCCGGACCGGGGTTGTAGCGGTTCAACCGGGTGTCGCAGTGGATGCAGAGCCGGGGCCGGGTCGACGGTGCCACCTTCTGCGGCTCCGGGCAGTCACAGAGCTTCGGTCGCGGGGCGTTCTTGGGCCGGTAGAGCTCGGCGATGAGGCCGCACGACTCGCACACGATCTCGATCCGTTCGATCGGTCGCGGCTTCATGGAGTGTCCGGTTCGAAGACCAATACCTCAGGGTGCCACATCTCGTGGACGTCGTGTCGGACCTGGGACGGATTCCTCGATCGACGACCGCTGCCAGTCACCTCTTCATCGGCTTCGGACAGGTCGCTCGTGACCCGATTCGTGCTCATTTCCGGTCGCCGGACGACCGCGCGCGCCGGCTGGTCGGCGCGGAACCTCTCCGATCGACAGGACTGCGACCGCGAATCGCCAGAAAACTCTCGTTAGCAGGGAAACCGTGCGGACGTCGCCTGCTCGCCCGCGCCCTGCGCAGCCGTCAAATCAAGTACGCTTGTCCTGCATCTCTGGGTCATATGAACTGCTCCTATTGGCATAATGAACCTATGAGCACCCAGAAGATGGACAAACCGTCGGTCCCGGATGTCAACGGGCAACCCAGAAATTGGCTTCAGCCATTTCTCCTTCTCTCGCTCGACCAGTGGCAGAGCCACGGATACGAGCTGATCCGACGGCTGACCCTCTTCGGTTTCGAGGCGATCGACCCCGGCAGCGTCTACCGCACGCTGCGGCAGCTCGAGAAGGACGGCCTTCTCGAGTCCGATTGGGACACCACGAACGGTGGGCCCGCGCGACGCCGGTACAGCGTCACCGACGCGGGGCGCCTCACGCTGACCGGCTGGGCGGATGCCCTCCGCGGCTACCAGCACATGCTGGACGAGTTCTTCAGTCAGTATCCGAGCAACAACGGCGGCACGTCATCGGCCGACGCCGAGTTGCCCTCCGACACCACCTCCTGACAACCTCACCACGGTGGTCTCCGTTCGGCGGAGTACACGTGGTGAGGCCGACGAAACGAGAGACGAATGGCAAGCGAATCAAACGCGGCACCCGACCTCCAGGATGCGGTCGACGCCGCGACCAGAACGGGCAAGGCATCACTCGAGCTCCTGGCCGGTCTGCTCGACGACGCCGGCCAGATCTGGCAGCAGAGCCTCATCATGTGGCGCCGCCCGCTTGAGGCCGCAGCGCAGCGGCCCGTCGCGCCCGGTTTCCACCAGTACGGCGACGGCAAGACCATCGAGGAGCTCTCGGTCGGCGACTCGGCCAGCCTGACCCGCCGGATCTCGCAGGCCGACATCGACACCTTCGCCCGCATCTCGGGTGACGACAACCCCGCGCACGTTGATCGCGAGTGGGCTGAGCAGTCCATCCTCGGCGGCCGCGTCGCACACGGCATCCTGACCGCCGGCATCGTCTCGGCCGTGCTGGGCACCGAGCTCCCCGGTCCGGGGGCGCTCTACATGGGGCAGACCCTGAAGTGGACGGCTCCGGTGCGCCCGGGGGACGAGGTCACCGCAACGGTGACCGTGAAGGAGATCGTCCTCGAGAAGAAGCGCGTCGTCCTCGACACCGTGGCGACCGTCGGTGACACGACGGTGCTCGTCGGCGAAGCGACCGTCCGTCCCCGTGCCGGGGACTCCGGGAAGTAGACGGGTACGGATCTGCGGTGATCCGCCGGGCCGCGCTCGTTATGCGTGAACCGGCGGCGGCCATGCGGTCGGTGGTGGCCTCAACGTGTAGCTCCATCCAGATGGAGCACCACTTCGGAAAGGTGACAATTTGAGCTTCTCCAACAGCAAGTCGGGCGAGCCCGAGAAGCGCCCCCCGCTGGCGCTGGAATCGATCCTCTCGCAGGTCGATCCGCTCGGCATCGGCCGGGCGAGCGCCGAGGCGTTCTCGAGCCTCGTGGCGAAGCCGCAGACGATGTTCGCGGCCGGCACCCGATTCATGACGGGGATGCTCGGTGCGGCATCGGCCGCGACCTCGAAGGTGCTGGGCGAGGATGTCGAGGGGCCGGAGGCCCCGGGTCGCAAGGACCGTCGATTCGCGGATCCCGTCTGGAAGGAGAACCCGGCCTACTTCTCGCTCCTCCAGGGGTACCTGCTCTGGAGCAAGCTGGTGACGGAGCTGGTCGAGGAAGCCGACATCGACGAGGTCTCCCACGAGAAGGTCCGCTTCGGCACCGAGGTCCTGGTGGACGCCCTCGCGCCGACCAACTTCCTCGCGACGAATCCGGCGGCCCAGAAGAAGGCCCTGGACACCGGTGGACTCAGCCTCTTCCGCGGTGCCCGCACGTTCATCGACGACGTGGCCACCAACCGGGGGCTTCCCCGGCACGTCCGTAAGGACGCGTTCACCGTCGGCAAGGACCTCGCCGTGAGCCCGGGCAAGGTCGTCTTCCGGAACGCCCTGATGGAGCTGATCCAGTACGCGCCCACGACCGAGAAGGTCCACGAGGTGCCGATCCTGATCAGCCCGCCGTGGATCAACAAGTACTACATCGTCGACATGTCCCCGGGGCGCAGCTTCGTGGAGTGGGCGGTCAGCCACGGCCACACCGTGTTCTGCATCAGCTACCACAACCCGACCTCCGCGGACCGGGACGTCTCGTTCGACGACTACCTGGAGCGGGGGCCGCTCGCGGCGCTCGACGTGATCCAGGACATCACCGGTTCCGACCAGGTCAACCTGGTCGGTATCTGCCTCGGCGGGACGCTCACCGCGATGATGCAGAGCTACCTGGCCGAGAAGGGTGACGACCGCGTGCGCTCGGCGACGTTCCTCAACACGCTGACCGACTTCTCGAAGCCGGGCCGCCTGGCGGCGTTCACGGACGAGCGCTCCCTGGAGTACATGGAAGACGCCATGTCCGGTCCCGGGTACCTCGAATCGACGCAGATGATGAACACGTTCACGTTCATGCGCAGCAACGACCTCGTGTGGAACTACGTGGTCAACAACTGGCTCATGGGCGAGGATCCGCCTCCGTTCGACATCCTGTCGTGGAACGGTGACGGGACACGCATGCCGGAGTGCATGCACTCGTACTACGTGCGCTCGTGCTACCGGGAGAACGCGTTCGCCAACGGCACGATGAAGCTGGGCGGGGTGACCCTCGATCCGAGCAAGGTGACGGACGAGATCTACGTCCTCGCCGCGCAGGAGGATCACATCACCGTCTGGAAGGGCTCGTATCTCACCACGCAGGTGATGAAGAATGCGAAGCCGCGCTTCGTGCTTACCTCCTCCGGGCACATCGCGGGCATCATCAATCCCCCCACGCCCAAGGCGTGGTACCGGACCGGTGACGAGAGCCTTCCCGCCGACCCGGACGCGTGGTACGCGTCGAGCACCCATCACGTCGGGTCGTGGTGGGAGGACTGGGCCGAGTGGATCGGTGCCCGCGCCGGGAAGATGGTGGCACCCCCCGGCCTCGGCAGTGAGAAGCACAAGCCGATCGAGGATGCACCGGGGACCTACGTCCTCGAGAAGTGAGTCGCCTCCGGGCCGCGGAATCGACGTTCCGCGGCCCGGTTTCGTCCGGGCGCTTGACAAAGTGGACGGTTGCGTACTATGGTTAACGCACCTACCCCGATTCAGGAGATCGACATGGCACAGAGCACCATCGAGTACACCAAGGCCGCCCAGGACAAGACCATCGAGGCCATCAAGCAGGGACAGTCCGTTCTCGTCGAGGCCGTTTCCGCATGGGCCGAGGCCGCGCAGAAGGCCGTCCCGAACCTTCCCGCCCTCCCCGAGCTTCCCGAGCTTCCCAAGGGTGCGATTCCCAGCGCCGACGAGGTCGTGAAGACCAGCTTCGACTTCTACGCCGAGGTCCTCGAGGCCAACCGCAAGTTCGCCAACGACGTGCTTGCCGCCGCCGCGCCGGTCCTCAAGGACGCCACCAAGGCCTCCAAGTAGTTTCGGATCTCGAACCGGCACCGACCATGAGCACGTCGAACGATCCTTGGCAGAGCGGAGTCGAGGAACTCGGCCGGTTCATCCACACCCAGCGCAAGCTCGCGAAGCTGTCGCTCCGCGAGCTCGCCAGTTTGACGGATCTGTCAAACGCCTATCTCAGCCAGCTCGAGCGCGGGCTCCACGAGCCCTCCATGCGGGTGATCAACTCGATCGCCCGCGCGCTCGACGTCTCGACGGAGACCCTCCTCCAACAGGCGGGCATGTTCCACTCCGAGGCCACCGCTGCTGAGCCGACGGCCCCCACGGAGGAGTCCATCCTCGCGGATGCGGCTCTCACCGATGATCAGAAGCAGGCCCTCCTCGCGGTCTACCGCGGATTCCGGGCCACCCCGTCCGATGTGCCGGCCGACGCCGTCGACGCGGACGACGACTGACTCAACCACCTGACACGTCGACACCCGACGAAGGAGCCATCATGGCCACAGCGGCAAACGAGCAGTTCCTCGACCTCGCCGGGCGCGTGGTCTCGTCCGTCGACCTGTCGAAGCGCGCGGCCCTCGACGTGATGCGTGCCTGGAAAGAGACGACCCCGGTCGAGCTCCGCTACATGGCACCCACCCAGTGGGCCCTCTACGACGCGAACATCGAGGCCTGGGAGACCTACGTCGACATCCAGACCGAGAGCGCCAAGGCCCTCATCGCATTCTGGAGTGACCTTCTCTCCGGTGTCCCGGGAAGCACGGCGGTACCCGCCGCTCCGGTCACCACCAAGGCGATCCCCGCGACGACGGCCGCGAAGGCGATCCCTGCGACGACGGCCGCGCCGGCCAAGCCGGTCAAGCGTGCCTCCGCGAAGTCGTCGAAGCCCGCGTCCAAGGCGCCGGTGAGGAAGGCGACCACGAAGAACACGCCTGCTCCCGCTCAGCGGGTGGCGGCCCCTTCCACCCCGGTGACCCCTGTGGCGGCGGAGACCGTGGCCACGCCGGAGACCGTGACGACCAAGCCCGAGGTGGTCAAGCCCGCCGCTTCCACCACGTCGGAGGCTGCGACCGCGCCTGCTCCCGTCAAGGTCGCTTCCGTCAAGTCGGAGGCCGTCAAGCCTGCTCCCGCCAAGACGGAGGCTGCGACCACGCCTGCTCCCGCCAAGGCTGCCCCCGTCAAGCCGGAGGCCGTCAAGGCTGCCCCCGTCAAGCCTGCTCCCGCTAAGGCTGCCGCTTCCAAGTCGGAGGCCGTCAAGCCGGCCCCCGCTTCCGAGGCGCGGAAGACACCGAAGGCGAAGTGACGCCGGTCACCATGTGACGTGACGGCGGCCCCGGATTCCGATCGGAACCCGGGGCCGCTCACATTTCGGGACCGCCGAGACTCAGAACGCGTCGACCGCGTCCTTCCAGGAGAACGCCCGTGACGGCTCGGTCTCCTCATCCTGGTACGGGTAGTGGGATTCCTTCACGACGATGTCCGGGTCGATCCGCACCACCGAGTAACCGGCGACGGCGCCCGCACCGAACCCCGGGGTGAACACCCGCATCGGCCGGTCGATGATGCCGTCCATGACCGCGTCCTGGATGGCGATCGGGATACTCGCCGCCGACGCGTTGCCGACCCTGTCGATGTTGAAGTACATCTGCTCCTCGGCGATACCCGCCTGGAGCCCGAGGTCCACGACCATCGTCCGGTTCGCCTGGTGAGGGACCACGAGGTCGATCTTCCCCGAGTCGCCGGGGAGCGTGGACAGCTCACCCATCATCTGCTCCAGGTAGCGCTGGACCAGCGCCTTGACCTCGGGACCCCAGACCGTGATGTCGTTGTCGAACTCGGGGTTCGGCCAGATGATGGAGTTCACCTGCTGGACCGGGCCGCTGGCGTAGGTCTGGAGGGCCTCGACGTCACTGGGCTCGTTGTCACCCGCGGGAGCGATGACCACCGCGGCGGCTCCGTCTCCGAAGATCATGCGTGACGTGCGGACGCTTCCGATCTTGTCGGAGAACTTCTCGCCGAACACGATGAGGACGGGACGCTTGACGTCGTTCAGGATCCGGATTCCCTCGGCCAGTCCATAGGGGAAGCCGGCGCAGGCGGCGACGAGATCGAACGACGCGTGGGTCTGGTAGATGCCGAGCTGCCCGGAGATCCAGGTGGCGACCGACGGGATGAGCCGTGTGTTGGTGCAGGAGCAGAAGATGACCGCGGCGATCTCGTCCGCTGAGCGTCCGGACCGCTCGAGGGCCGCACGGGCCGCCGACAGGCCGATGATCTCGAGGTCGCGCGCCGTGTAGAGGCGGCTCTCGATGCCGGTCTTCGATGATATCTCGGCGGAGGACATGGGGCTCCAGCTGTACGCCGTGTTGCGGATGACGTCGTCGTTGGTGCAGACGACCTCGCCCTTCTCGACGGCCAGAGCCTCGATCTTGGGGCGGACGGTGTACGCGTCGGCCACCACGATCGGTGGCACGGGCGTCTGGGGCACGGCCTCGGTGGGTGGCTTCGGACGGCGGCGGGGCGGCTTGTCGCCGCGTGCCCGCTCGATGAACATCTGGACCTCGCGGCTGCGGGGCACGAACAGGATGACGAAGTCGTCGTCGCCGATCTCCGCCGCGCGCGCCAGCCGGCCGCGGGCCCGGTCCCAGGGGGACTGGTTGTGGAGGGTCATCGCCATGCGCTGGAGGGCCTCCAGCTCGGGGACCTCCTGGTTGCAGTCGATGATCTCCTGGAAGGAGTAGACGGGATAGTCCGGGTCGTACTCGGCGAGCGTGTAGGCGAGATCGGTGCCGCTCGCGATGAACTCCTCGATCGTCGGCTTGATCGGCTCGAGCGACGTGGCGTGGTGGCGCTTGTTGTTGAAGACGTCACCCAGGATCCGGCCGATCTCCGACTCCACCTCGTCGTTCCATTCGGCCGGAAGGCTTTCGTAGACGCTGGTGATCGTCGCGACCTTCTCGGCGCCGTCCTCCCACGGCTGCAGCACCGGGATGTAGATGTCCGACCGCTTCTTCGGCACGTCGCGCCACCGCATGGGCCGCTTGTCGTACATGGTGAGCGCGAAGCGATTGGACCAGAACAGGTTCAGTGCCATGTCCCGGAGGAGTTGGTACTTCGTGCGATACTTACCCTGCGCGGCGCGCTCGGCGATGTCGGCGCCCTTGGGTGCCTTCGCCTCGAAATCGCGGCGGACGACGTCCGCGAGCTGTTCCTCGGTGTCGATCACGCTGAAATCGAGGTCACCCTCGAAGTTCGACGGGAACACAAGCCGATTGTGTCGATTGATCACGAACGGTTTGCTCATGGTCACGTCCTCCGTGGGTAGCTATGTGGCCGGATGCGCCGGACCGTAAACGATGGACGCCGGACCCCGCAACGCGGCCCACTGCCCATAGGTGCGTTCTGTCGATTCCCAGATCGCTTCGCGGTGGATAACGTGCGGCCATGCTCGAACGGATCGCAATCATCAACCGCGGAGAGCCTGCTCGAAGGCTGATCCACGCCGCACGGGAACTGTCGGTGGAGACCGGCCGGGCGATCCGCACGATCGCCCTGTACACGGAGGAGGAACGCTACGCGACCTTCGTGCGCGAGGCCGACGAGGCCGTACTGATCCGCAGCGATGCGAATCCGTACATCGACTTCGAGCAGCTCGAGAATGCGCTGCGGGTCAGCCGTGCGGACGCCGCCTGGGTCGGATGGGGCTTCGTGGCGGAGGACCCGGCGTTCCCCGAACTCTGCGAGCGGCTGGGCGTGACGTTCATCGGCCCCGCACCGGATGTGATGCGTCGTCTGGGTGACAAGATCGGCGCGAAGCTCCTCGCCGAGGAGAACGAGGTACCCGTGGCCGAGTGGAGCGGCGGGCCGGTCGAGACCGTCGAGGCGGCTCTGGAGCACGCCGCCGAGATCGGCTTTCCTCTCATGATCAAGGCCACGGCCGGAGGCGGCGGGCGCGGCATCCGGCGTGTCGAGAACGCCGATGAGGTCGCCACCGCCTTCGAGCGCGCCCGCGACGAAGCCCGCCGATCGTTCGGCGACGCCACCGTGTTCATGGAGCGGGTCGTCCAGGACGCCCGCCACGTCGAGGTACAGGTCATCGCCGACGCCCACGGCAACGCCTGGGCACTCGGTGTCCGCGACTGTTCGGTGCAGCGACGCAACCAGAAGCTCATCGAGGAGTCGGCGTCGCCCGTCCTCGCGCCGGATCAGTCACAGCTCCTGGCGGATGCCGCCGTCCGCCTGGTCAAGGCGGCCGGATACCGGAACGCGGGGACGGTCGAGTTCCTCTACCAGCCGGCCGAGCAGAAGTTCGCGTTCCTCGAGGTCAACACCCGCCTGCAGGTGGAGCACCCGGTAACGGAGGCGACCTCCGGTGCCGACCTCGTCAAGTTGCAGATCCTCGTCGCATCGGGTGAGCCGCTTCCGGGCGAGCAGCCCGCCGAACGTGGTCACGCCATCGAGGCGCGGCTCAACACCGAAGACCCCCAGCGCGGATTCGCACCCGCCCCCGGGCGGATCGTCCGGCTGCGCTTCCCCTCCGGACCCGGCATCCGCGTGGACTCCGGATTCGGCGAGGGTGACGAGATCCCCTCGGCGTACGACTCCATGATCGCCAAGATCATCGCCTGGGGCGCCGACCGCCCCGAGGCGCTGGCCCGTCTCCGGCGTGCCCTGGCCGAGACCTCCGCCGTCGTCGAGGGGGGTGCCACCAACCGGACGTTCCTCCTGGAGCTCCTTCAGCATCCCGACGTCATCGCGGGCACCGTGGACACGGGCTGGCTGGACCGCCTCGGCACGGATCCCCTCCTGCCGGCGCATCTGGGTGACGTCGCCGTCCTCACGGCGGCGATCGAGGCGTGTGACGAGCAGGAGGCGCTCGAGCGCGCCGAGTTCTACGCGATGGCACGTCGCGGGCGTCCCACGGACACCAGCGACGTCGAGACGGCCGTCGAGCTTCGCTTCCGCGGCGCGCCCTATCGCGCGGTCGTGGGACACCTCGGCCCCGGTGAGTACCGCGTCCGCATCGACGGCGCGGACCTCGACGTCCACGTCGACCACCTCGGCGAGTTCGATCGGCGCGTGGTCGTCGGTGACCAGACCCACAAGGTCACGCTCTCTCCGAGCGCGTCGGACCTCCTCGTCGAGGTCGACGGCATCGCCCATCGGGTCTCACGCGACGAGGGCGGGCTCATCCGCGCTCCCGCACCCGCACTGGTGGTCGCGATCCCGGTGTCCGAGGGTGTCGAGGTGGCGGCCGGCGAGCCGGTCGTCGTGGTCGAGGCGATGAAGATGGAGACCACCCTCACCGCACCGTTCGCAGGAACCGTGCGCGAGGTGCTCGTGGCCGGGAACGTGCAGGTCGCCGCCGGTGCGCCGCTCGTCCGACTGGAACCGACCGCGTCCGAGGACGACGAGGAAGAGGTCGTCGTCGAGCGGATCACCTTCTCGTCATCGGCGGACGATCAGCAGATCAGCCGCGTCCTGGACGATATGCGGAGCCTGGTCCTCGGCTATGACATCGACACCGCGACGGCGCGGGGTCTCACCACCCGCCTGGACACGCTCCTCCAACGTGGCGAGGGCGCCGATACCCTCGGCCGGAAGCTGGAGATCCTCCGCATCTTCGCGGACCTGGCCGAACTCTCGCGCGACCGACCGCCGGTCGAGGACGCCGATGGGGAGGAATGGGTGCACTCTCCGCGGGAGAGCTTCAACGGCTTCCTCCGCTCGCTCGACGTCAAGCGCGAGGGAATGACCGAGGCCCTCCAGCAGAGTCTTTCGCACGCGCTCACCCACTACGGTGTGACGTCGCTGGACCGGTCCCGGGAACTCATCGACGCCTGCTACCGGATCTTCCTCGCCCATCAGCGCGTGGGGACCTATCTCCCCGTCGTCTCCGCGGTCTTGGGCCACCTCGAGGCCGGCGCCGCGGGGCTCGACGAGGCACATCGCGAGGAGCTGCGGCACACTCTGGACCAGCTCATCGTCGCCACCCAGCTGCGGCATCCCGCGATCGCCGACGAGGCCCGGGCGGTGCGCTTCACGGTGTTCGACCGGCCGGAGCTGCTCGCGTCCCGTGAGGACTGGTATCGCCAGGTCCGTGAGGACATCGACGCGCTGGCAGCCGGCGACGACGACGCCGCCGAGCGCCGGGGCCGCCTGGTCGACTCACCGTTCCGCCTTCTCCAGACCCTCGGA
Organism: uncultured Bifidobacteriaceae bacterium; assembly: GCA_964406645.1. Classification (GTDB taxonomy): domain Bacteria; phylum Actinomycetota; class Thermoleophilia; order Miltoncostaeales; family Miltoncostaeaceae; genus CALMEC01. Next base: position 10,258 of record CAYOSM010000014.1, read on the forward strand.
GAGCAGGTCGCGCTCGGACAGGATCGCGACCGGATCCTGCTCGATGTCTTCACGCATCGCTACTACAAGTTCCGTGAGCTGAAGGGCACCGAGATCCAGGAACGTGATGGCCGCTGGTTCCTGACGGCCACCTACGACCGACGCCGGCAGAACCTGGCGATGCGCGACGTCGGGCTCGTCACCACCGTGACCACCGGCGAGGGGATCGGCGCGGCGCTGGACCAGATCGGGGCGATCATCCGCGAGGGCTCATATCCGGACGGAGCCGTCGCCGACGTCTATGTCGCATGGAACGATCTCCCCGCCGACGCGGACGAGATCGCCCGGCATCTCACCGAGCTGGTCCGCGCGGCGGACCTCCCCGACCCGCTGAACCGGATCGCCGTCTCCATCAACGACTCCGCCGGTGGGGCTGACCGCCACTTCACCTTCCGGCGCGCCGACGGCGAGCTGGTCGAGGAGCGTGTGGCGCGCGGTATGCACCCCATGATCGCGCGTCGCCTCCGCCTGTGGCGGCTCGACGAGTTCGCCCTGGAGCGTCTTCCGTCGGTGGGGTCGACCTATCTCTTCCGCTGCACCGCCGACGAGGGCGGGGACCAGCGGCTGGTTGCCATGGGAGAGGTCCGCGACTTCAACCTGACCCGCGACGCGTCGGGCGCGCCCCTGGCTCTGCCCGGGGTGGAGAGCACGCTGGGCGCCTGTCTGGAGAGCATCCGCAGCGCACGTGCGGACGGGGCCCGGCCATCGGGCGACGAGGTCAACCACGTGTTCCTCTACGTGTGGCCCCGGGTCTCGGTTCCGATGAGCGATCTGGTGACGGTGGCACGGAACCGGCTCGCGCAGATGACCGCCGGACTGGGCCTGGAGGACGTCACCCTCTACATGCGCACCACCGAGCAGGAGGGCACCGAGGCCGGTGAGATGGCACTCAGCTTCAGCTATCAGCCGAATGCGGGTGTCACCGTCCTGGTGAACGAGGCCCCCGCGAAGCCGCTCGCCCCGCTCACCGACTACGACCGGCGCAAGCTTCCGGCACGTCGCCGGGGCACGGTCTACCCGTACGAGCTCGTCCCTCTCGTGGCGGGAACGGACGGCGAGTTCACCGAGTACGACTTCGACGAGAACGGCACTTTCGCACCCGTGACGCGCGGACCCGGTGGCAACACCGCGGGCGTCGTCTGCGGGATCGTCTCGACACCGACGGAGAAGTACCCGGAGGGCATGACGCGCGTCGTGATCATGGGTGACCCGACTCGGTCCCTGGGATCGGTGTCCGAACCCGAGTGCAGCCGCATCATCGCCTCCATCGACCTGGCCGAGGAACGGGGGGTCCCGGTCGAGTGGTTCTCCCTCTCGTCCGGCGCGAAGATCTCGCGTGACAGCGGCGTCGAGAACATGGACTGGGTCGCGCGTGCGCTTCGCCGGATCATCCAGTTCACCCAGGACGGCGGCGAGATCAACATCGTCGTGGCCGGGATCAACGTCGGCGCCCAGCCGTACTGGAACGCCGAGGCCACGATGCTCATGCACACGCGGGGCATCCTTGTCATGACCCCCGACAGCGCCATGGTCCTGACCGGCAAGCAAGCGCTCGACTACTCGGGTGGCGTCTCGGCCGAGGACAACTTCGGCATCGGCGGCTACGACCGCATCATGGGCCCGAACGGCGAGGCCCAGTACTGGGCTCCCCACCTGGCCGGAGCCTGCGATCTCCTGTTCCAGTACTACGACCGCACCTACGTCGCGCCCGGTGAGCGGTTCGCCCGGCCGCGCACCAGTGAGGACCCCGCCGAGCGCGATGTGCGCGACTATCCGCTCGCCGGTGCGCCCGGCGAGTTCCAGACCGTCGGGGAGATCTTCGGCGCTGAGACCAACGCCGAACGCAAGCGGCCGTTCGACATCCGCCCGGTGATGCGTGCCGTCGCCGACCAGGACAGCGAGCCCCTTGAGCGGTGGGTGGGGATGGCCGACGCCGACACGGCGGTCGTCTTCGACTGCCACCTCGGTGGCCGTCCCGTGTCCCTCGTGGGCATCGAGTCGCGGCCGATCCCGCGGACCGGGTTCCTCCCGGCGGACGGTCCGGACCAGTGGTCGGCGGGAACGCTCTTCCCCATGTCGTCCAAGAAGGTGGCGCGAGCCATCAACGCGGCGAGCGGAGCACGTCCCCTCGTGGTGCTGGCGAACCTCTCGGGATTCGACGGATCACCCGAGTCCCTGCGCAAGTGGCAGCTCGAATTCGGAGCCGAGATCGGGCGCGGAATCGTCAACTTCGACGGGCCCATCGTCTTCTGCGTGATCTCCCGGTACCACGGAGGTGCGTTCGTCGTCTTCTCCGGTGCTCTCAACGACAACATGGAGGTCGTCGCCGTCGAGGGGTCCTACGCATCGGTCATCGGTGGCGCGCCGGCCGCGGCGGTCGTCTTCGCCCGTGACGTGGACAAGCGCACCAACGCGGATCCGAGAGTGCTCGAGGCGGAGAAGCGGATCGCGGAGGCGAGCCCGTCCGAGCAGGCGTCACTCCGGGCGGAGCTGACACAGGTGCGGTCTGCGGTACGAGCCGAGAAGCTCGGCGAGGTGGCCACGGAGTTCGACGGGATCCACAGCATCGAACGCGCCCGTGAGGTCGGTTCGGTCGACACCATCATCACCGCCGCGGATCTCCGGCCGTACCTCATCGAGGCGGTCACCCGCGGTGTGGCCCGCTTCGAGGGCGTCGCCGACCCCGCCTGACAGGACCAGCGGCTGGTCCCCGGTGGTGACGCCGCCGGGGAACGGTGCACGCCCATCGTCGATCCGCCTCGCGGTAGGCTCGATCACATGACCCATCCGGTTGATCTCCCCACCTGGTGGCCCCGGGGCCGGGACTTCGGGCGTGGCTCCATCGCGGTCGTCGACCCCTATCTGGGACGGCACATCGCCGACGTCCCGGTCGCCACCGTCGATGACGTGGACGACGCGGTTCGCCGCGCCGCAGTCCGTCTGCCTCCGCCCCCGCCCGTGGAGCGGGCCGAGATCCTGGAGCGCGCCGCGCGGATCGTCTCCGACCGGTGTGACGACTTCGCCCGTGTGATCGCTCTGGAGGCGGGCAAGCCCCTCAAACAGGCGCGGGGTGAGGTCCTTCGGTGCGTCGACACCCTCGTCTTCAGCGCCGTTGAGGCGCGCTCGATGAGCGGGTCGATGGTGCCCATGGAGGGCTCGGCCGCCGGGGTGGGGAAGCTGGGCATCGTGGTCCGGGAGCCGGTCGGTGTGATCGGGGCCATCGCCCCGTTCAACTTCCCGCTGAACCTCGTCACGCACAAGGTCGGACCCGCGATCGCGGCGGGCTGTCCGATCGTGCTGAAACCCGCGTCCAAGACCCCGCTTTCGGCGCTCGGGCTGGCCGCGGTCCTCCAGGAGGCCGGCCTCGCCGAGGACGCGCTCCAGGTGATCCCCGGCGGCGGGGACGTGGGGCAGGCGATCGCCGAGCATCCGGACGTCGCCCTCGTCAGCTTCACGGGGAGCCATACCGTGGGCCGCTCGCTCCAGGCCGCCGTCCCCGGAAAGCCGGTCCTGCTGGAGCTCGGCAACGCCACCCCGGTCATCGTCGCGGGCGATGCGGATCTCGACGATGCGGCCATGCGGATCGCCCTCTCGGGCTATACGCACGCCGGTCAGTCGTGCGTCAGCGTGCAGCGCGTGTACGTCGAACGCGCGGTCTACGACGACTTCCTCGAACGACTCGTTCCGAGGGTCGAGGCCCTTCGGTTCGGAGACCCCCTGGACCCGCAGACGGATGTCGGTCCCGTCATCGATCCGGACGCCGCGGATCGCATCCTCACGGTGATCCGCGAGGCGGAGACGGCTGGCGGTGTCGTCCGGGTCGGGGGAGACACGATTGACGGGCACGTCCGTCCCACCGTCGTCGCCGACCTTCCTCCCGACTGCTCGCTCAGCCGCGAGGAGGTCTTCGGACCGGTCATCGGCGTGGCCGCGGTCGACTCCCTCGGCGAGGGCGTGGACCGGGCGAACGCGACCACCCTCGGCCTGCAGGCGGGCATCTTCAGCGGACGCGTCGACCATGCCATCCGTCTGGCCGGGCAACTCGACTTCGGCGGGGTCCTCATCAACGAGACCCCCACCTTCCGCGCGGACCAGATGCCGTACGGGGGCGTGAAGGAGAGCGGCAACACGCGGGAGGGACCCCGCTCCGCCGTCCGGTCGATGACGGTCGAGAAGCTCATCGTGATGAGGCTCCCGGAATGAACGACGTCGCGCTGCGCTCGGTCCTCTACGTGCCGGCCGACAACGCGCGCGCTCTCGCGGGCGCGGGACGACGCGGTGCCGACGTCCTCCTCGTGGACCTTGAGGATCCCGTCGCCCCCGATGCGAAGGTGACCGCCCGCGATGCCGCCTGCGAGGCCGTCCCGGGGCTCGTGGAGCAGGGGTGCCGCGTGGTACTGCGGTGCAACCACCTCTCCACCACCTGGGGGCGCGATGACCTCGTCGCCGCACGGGACCTCCCGGTCACGGCGATCTGCGTTCCAAAGGTCGTCGGTCCCGAGGACATCGATGAGGTCGTCGCCCTGACGGGCGAGTCCGGGCCCGCGATCTGGAGCATGGTCGAGACACCGGAGGCGATGCTCGGCGTCCGCGAGGTGGCGGCGCACCCATCGGTCACGGTGCTCGTCATGGGCCTCAACGATCTCTCGTTCGCCCTGCGCGTCGAAGACCGCGTCCCCGGCCGGTGGACGGTGCTGCCCCATCTCTGCCAGGCCGTGCTGGCGGCGCGCGCGGAGGGCGTGGCGATCGTCGACGGTGCGGGTGTGGCGCTCGACGATCCGGAGGGCTTCCGCGCCGAATGCGAGCAGGGGCGCGCGCTCGGCTTCGACGGCAAGACGCTCATCCATCCGTCGCAGGTGCCGGTGACCAACGAGGTCTGGAGCCCGACCCCCGGGCAGGTGGAGGACGCACGGCGCGTCGCCGCCGCGTGGGACCAGTCGGAGCGTGAGGGGCGCGGGGTCGCCGTGGTCGACGGACGGATGATCGAGACGATGCACGTCGCCCGCGCTCGGGAGATCCTGGCCCGGGCCGGCGTCACCGACGCTCCCGGCGGCGCGGGCTGATGGGGCGTTAGGAGTCTGCCGGGCGGTCCCGCTCGGCCAGTTCGCGGAACTCGTCCGGAACATCGATCCGGTCCGAGAAGCGCGCGGTGGCGTAGCCGGCGGCCGATCGTCCGAAACGCTCCCGGACGGCGTCCAGTGACCGGTCGACGGATCGCCGTGCCGTGCCGCGCGTGGAACCGGGGCGCTGCGGGTCGTCATCAGGGGCGGCGATCGGGAAGGCGATCTGGACGGGCGCCTCCGCGGTCACCTTCGACACCGAGATGCCGAGGAGGGTGACCTGACGCTCGCCCGGGTTGTCGGCCAGGGCCTGCATGACCAGGGTGCGGGCGATCTCCGTGAGGGTCAGGGTTGTGCAGACCGGTTCGTCGAGCGTGATTGAGCGCGTGACGCTCCGCATCCGCAGGAACCGGACGCGAACGGTCACGGTGCGCCCCGCGAGACCCTTTGCACGGAGTCGCGACGAGACGCGGTCGGCGATGTGGCCGAGGACCTCAGCCACGAGAGCGGGCGTCGGCTCGGCGCGCGGGAAGGCCGACTGCGCACCCAGCGAACGCTGCCGGCCGGGGGCTATGACGGGCCGCGGGTCCTTGTTATGGGACAAGGCATGCAGGCAACGCCCGCCCTCCGCCCCGATCAGGGCCGACAACCGCTCCGGGCTGCGCGATGCGAGGTCCCCGATCGTGTGGACACCGTCGGCGGTGAGGCGGGCCTCGGTCGCCGGTCCGATGCCCCAGACGAGCCGGATGGGGAGCGGGTCCAGGAACGCCTGCTCCTCGCCCACGGGAACGACCAGGAGCCCGTCCGGCTTGGCCACCTGGGATGCGATCTTCGCGAGGTGCTTCGTGGACGCCGCGCCGACCGACACGCTCAGGCCGACCTCGTCGCGTACCCGTCGGCGGATCTCACGGGCGATGGTGACCGGCGATCCGAAGAGACGCTCCGATCCGCGGACGTCGAGGAACGCCTCATCGATGGAGATCTGGTGGATGGCCGGTGTGTAGTGACCGAGGATCGCCATCACCGCCGTGCTCAGTCGCCGGTACTCGCCGAAGTTGCCGGGTACGAGGATGAGATCACGGCAGCGCTCCCGCGCGCGCCAGGTCGCCATGCCGTTGGTGACGCCGAGGCGCTTGGCCTCGTAGGAGGCGGCGAGGACGACGTTGCCGCCCACGGCCATCGGACGACCGCGCAGCCTCGGATCGAGGAGCTGCTCGGCGGAGGCGTAGAACGCGTCCAGGTCGGCATGGAGGATCGTCGGCTCCTGCGACATGCGCACACATTAGCGAACGTGTGTTCGTCACGAAAGCGGCACCGATCGCGATGCCGCCACTCGTCGGGGTCCTACTTGGGGCCGCCTCCGGTGAGGGAGCCGAGTGCCATCTGCTCCCCGATCTGCCGTATGAACTGGAGCTGGGCGCGGACGTTGTCCGTGATCGGCTGGTCGGCGGCGAGGCCGCTGTGCTTCTGGTCCAGGACGTGATTGAGGCTGGAGAGCGTCTGGTAGAACATCGTGACCGACATCACCTGGTCGGGCGGCAGGACCATCGGCATGGTGGACCGGTGCCGGTTCCACGAAGCGGTGGGAAACCGGGTGTCGCCGATGAGCCCCGTCTGGTCGATGCGGTCCATCAGGTTGAGCGTCGTCGTGACCTCGGCCATGACATCCCTGACCGGATCGATGTCGGCGGCCGGCTTGGGCGATGTCGCCGCGCTGTTCTGCGGTGCCGGGACGGGCGCAGGACCCGCCGGGCGTCGCTCGGGCGGGGGTGCCTGTGGTCCCGTAGGCGCAGCGGCGGCGCGTGCGGCCGTCGGGGGTGCCGTGGGGCGCTGCTGCGGGCCACCGGGTGCGGGCGGAGGTGGCGCCGAGGGGCGCGGCGTCTGCCCGGTCGGCGGCGCGGTGGGACGCGGTCCGGCAGGTGCGCCCGGATGAGGCGGTCCGGCGGGCGTCGTCGCGGATCCAGGGGTGACGTTCGGTGCCGGCGGTCGTGGCGCGGCCGGGCTCGGGGCCTGCCCCGCCGGTGGGGACTGGGGCTGTGCCGGTCGAGGGGCCGGTGCTCCGGCGTCTCCGACGGGACGTTTCGGCTGCGGCGCCACTGTGGGCTGCTTGGGGGTCTCGGATGGCGATGCCGAGGGAGCCGGGGGCGTGGGCGCGGCGCCGGACGGCGCGGCCGGCTGGGTCGGGACCGTCGGGGGCGGAACGGCATGGAGACCGTTCTGTGCGGGAGGTGCGGGAGGTGCGGGAGGTGCCGGCGGTCGGTGCGCCGGGGGTGTCGGAGCTTGGCCGACGGGGCTCGCGGGAGAGGGCGCGGCGGTGGGCATCGGGTCCGCGTCGTCGGCCGGGAGCGGGGGGAGCGGCGGCAGCGGCGGAAGTCCGTCGTCGAACATCTCGGTGGACATCGGATCGGCCGGTGCCACGGGATCACCGTTCACTGCGAGCGGAGGCAGCGGGGGGAGTGGCGGAAGTCCGTCGTCGAACGCGACAGGCGACGCATCCTCGGGGAGGGGCGGGAGGGCAGGAAGCGGCGGAAGCGTCTCGTCGACCGTCTCCGGGAACGGTGCGTGAGGAGGCGCGGGCGGCTGCGGAGCGTATGGGGCGGCCGCGGTCGGCTCCGAGGCCGGGAGCGGCGGGATCGGATCCGGGGCGCCGTTGAGCAACGCCTGGGTCTGGTCCGAGAGCGGCGGTACGGACGTCGGAGCGGCCAGCGGTGTCTCCGCCACAGGCGGCTCGGGGACCGGAGGCGTCCACTCGACGAGTTCGGCCGCAGCCGAATCCTCGACTGAGCCGGTGAACAGGTCGTCTGCGGTCTGCGGGACGGCCATGTCGGCAGGTGTCATCCAGCCCGGATGCGCGGGGAGCTGGGCCGGCGGAACATCGATCGCCGCGAGCGGTTCGGCAAGGTGTGCCGGCAGGTCGGCGGAGACGGGGGGATCGGTGTGCTGGCGCATCGGCACCACCGGCACGGTCTCGATGGGGGCCTCGGCCTGCGGAATGGACGGGAGCGCGAGGGGGTCCGCGAGAGGATCGGCCAGCGAGTCCACGATCGCGGGTGTCCCGTTGACGTCCTCCGTTTCGATCTCGCTTCCCCGGCGCCTTACGAGCAGGAAGACGATCAGCGCGACGGCAAGGGCGATGGCGATTGAGACGGCGGGGCTCACATGGGGTCCTTCCACGGCATGACGCACGGCGGAGCCCGGGTCGGATGAATGGGAGGGCTCCTCCTCAGGGCTACCATCGGCACCGGCATCGGCGTCCTCAAGGGGGAAACATGGCCGATTGCGGGATGAATCGACCAAAACCTCACGGTACCCGGCCGGTTACCGTGAATCGGCTATGCCTGCGGTGAGGGCTTTCGCCGGCCGGCGAGGAACGGCGACGGTCTCATGAGAAGCCATGACAGCCAGACACCCACGGCCACCAGCGGGACGCCCATCGCCAGCTTCGCCGTGCCGAGCGCCACGAGTGAGTTGCTCAGATAGAGGGGCACCTGGACCACGAGCCGGGCGACGAACACGCCGACGAACACCCAGGTGGCACGGGCGGCCGGGATGCGGCAGGCGGGGTCCTTCCGCCAGTCCCCGAGGGTGTCCTTGGCTCCCGTGAGGCTGGCCGCGAGGTAGCCGACGAGGGGACGGCGGGCCAGGATGGACCCGATGAAGACCGCCGACCACCCGATGTTGAGCAGGAGACCGGGCAGGAAGAAGTTCTCGGCGCGCCCGGTCCGGGCCGCGACGAAGGCCGCGAGCGCGACCCCGACGACGCCGCTGGCGACATAGCGCACGGTCTGTCCGCCCATCAGGCGGACGACGGCCATCAGTACCGCCACGACCACCGCGACGATGGCGGCCGTCCGGATGTCGTCGGAGTTGATCGAGACCATGACGATGAAGACGATCGTCGGCATGGCGGACTCGAGGGCACCTCGCCAGCCACCGATGGCATCCGCCAGGCCGGGGATCGCCGGTGACTCGGAGGGCTGGGGTGAACTCACGACGCTCCGCATTCTGACAGGAACCCGGACCCCGGCGCGAGCACGTCCGTCCCTCGCCAGGTGCGGACATGACGTCTGTCGCGAAGGATGGGTGCGGTCTTCACGGAACGGGATCGCCTCGACGGCGCCCGAGGGGCGTGATCCCTCCTGCGGAGGGTGTCCATCGCCAGAAACCATCTAGCTTGTCGGGATGATCGAATTCTTCCAAATCACCGGTTCCTCCAGCTTCGCGGTTCGCGCCGCACTCGAGGAGGGCGGTATCCCGTATGGCGCCCACGACGTGCATCCCCGCAACCGGGCGGACGACGCGGACTTCGTCGCCGTCGCACCCCGCATGCGGGTCCCGTTGATCCGTGACGACGAGGTGACCGTCTACGAGACCGGCGCCATCCTGCTCTACCTGGTGGAGCGGTTCCCTCAGGCACAGCTCGGCCCGCAGCCGGGTGAGCCCGGGCGTGGTGATCTTCTGCGCTGGGTGGTCTACCTCTCGAACACCCTGCACACGATCCACTACCCGGTCCAGTACCCGGGCATGCTCACCACCCAGGACATCGGTCACGAGGGCATATCGGCGAAGGGCCTCGCCCAGTACGAGGACGCCGGCGCCTACCTCGAAGCGCAACTGACCGGACGGCAGTGGTGCCTCGGCGACACCTTCAGCGTGGCCGACATCTACCTCTACATGCTCAAGGGGTGGGAGTCCTACGGATCGCCGCCACTCGGCGGGGAGGCGGTCGAAGCCCACTACGAGCGGACGGGTGCGCGTCCCGGCATCGCACGCGCCCGTGAGCTGGACGACCTCGACGAGAACCTGCGCCGCCACCACCCGGAGATGCGGGGTGGCAAGCCGGTCTGATCGTCAGTCCGCGGCGCCCCGTCGGCCGAACAACCGGCGGAGCCCCCGCGGCCCGCGGTCGTGTGCGTGCGCGTCCTCCTCATCCTTGCTCGCAAGAAAGTCGCGTACGCAGGTGATGACGCGCGTGGGGTCGTTGTCGGGATCGAAGTACGCGCGATCCGACTGGGGGTCATAGGCCACGCGGCCCGTGGCCTCCTCCGTGAGCCGGACGACGCGGGGCAGGATCTCGCCGACGGTGTCGAGGGCGTCGGTGGTGTACGGCACTCCGATCCGCACGTCGCCCGGCCGGAGCTCGATCTCGATGGTCGGATGGCACCCCAGGTAGCTGCGCGCGTCCTCCGAGTCGACGCGCTCGAACACCAGGTCGCCGCCGGTCAGCGCCGCGTCCAGGCGATCCCAGGCGGCGAGGTCCTCATCGGTCGCCTCGGCGCCCATCATGGCGTGGATCTCGAGGGTGTCCATGGCCCCGGCCCAGTCGTCGCGAGCGGACGGGGGGAGGAAGACGATGTCGTAGCTCATGCGCTCATCACGGGATGGAGTCGACGGGTGTCGCCGGCTCCCGCACCACCGTACACCCGGTGGGCCCGCCGTTCTCGTACGGGATGACCATGTGGAACAGCCTCGGATCGTCGTCGAAGACCAGTGGCAGGAAGTGGCGGTCCCCTTCCCACATCGGGAGCGCGTCGATCGTCTCCAGGGGATGCCAGGCCAGCGTCCCCTCGTCGTTCCGGGTGAACGGCTCGTCCGGCCCGCCGTGCCGCACGAGGAACACGAATCCGAAGTGGTCCTCGCCGTTCGGGCCGAAGCCGGGCCAGCTCACGGTTCCGCGCAGCGTGGGCGCCGCCACCCGAAGGCCGGTCTCCTCGTGGATCTCCCGCCGGATGCACGTGACGGGGTCCTCGGCACGCTCCATGTGGCCGCCGACCCCGTTGTACTTGCCGAGTTGCATGTCTGACTCGCGGGCGGTGCGGTGGCACAGCAGCACGCGCCCGTCGCGCACGATGTAGGCGAGCGTGGTCATGATCGGCGTGGGACGCGCACCCACGGTCACGATGGTGATGCGCCGGTGTCGACGGGTGGCCAGACTTCCTCCGGCCGCGGGTCTCCGCCCCGGACGACGCGAACGGCCTGACTGCCGATCGCCAGATACGGGGCGAGGGCGGGACGGCGCCAGTACTCCCATTCACGGCAGGCGGCGTCCGCATCGTCGGGGTTGTTCGCGACGGCGATGGCGAGTGCCTGGGCGTCGCCCATGCCGAGGCCCGAACCGATGCCGGCCTCGGGATTGAATGCGTGGAGCGCCTCGCCGATGAGGGCGACACCCGGCAGCCACCACGTATCGCAGCGGACACCCTGCCCGGAGCGGTAGAACCAGCTGTCCGGGGAGGCGGCCTCGAGTGCGGCGGCCGCCGCCGGCACCATCGCCGCGAAGCTGCGCCGGTACGCCTCGAAACCCGGTGCGAGCGCCTCCTCGGCGCCGCCCGCGGGATGCGGGATCTGCCAGCTGCCGGCCGTGCCCCCGGGCCACGACAGCATCGTGGCCTGGCGTCCGTCGGGGAGGAAGTGGATCGCGAAGGCCTCGTCGGCGACGACATCGCTGCGCCAGGAGAGGGCGCCCGTGTCGAATTGGTAGACCTCGGCGGGGAAGCCGGCCATGGTGCGGACGGGTGAGCCCGTCCCGTCGGCGCCGACGACGAGGTCCGCGGCGATCTCCTCCATCGTCCCGTCGTGTTCCACACGGACCCCCGTCACGCGATCGCCGTCCTTCAGGAGACCCGTGACGGTCGAGCCGAACCTGATGTCGACGTCGCGGCGCAGCCGTTCGAGCAGGAACTCCCGGGCGATGCCGTACGCGACGGGATCGTCGCCCTGGATCGGGGGCACCGGACGTCCCTCCCGCCGGACATCGTCCATCAGGCCGATGTCCGAGAGCGGTTCGTACGCCTGGAACGGGAGCATGATCGGTCCCGGCGTCACCGTCCCGGCGGGGCTCCTCTCGATGACCACAGGCGCGATGCCGCGCCTCCGCAGCCCTCCGGCCAGCACCAGCCCGGCGAGGCCACCTCCGACAATGATCACGCGCAAACGTCCGACCTCCACGTTCGACAGGACCCGATCATCGTCTCACGCCGGCGCGGCCCGTGTTCCGGCGACGACCCGGTGCTCAGTAGGGGAACGTCGTGTACTCGGAGTTGCTCAGGGCGAAGCCCGTCCCCGCGGTGACGTCGACGCAGATCACGCCGACCTCGGCGGTGAGGCAGCGACGGTCGCCGTCCGCCGACTCCACGATGTCCCCGGGCTGTGTCGTCTCGGCGGTCTCACCGCGAATCGTGTCCGAGTTGCACACCGGCAGCGGGGTCGTCCCGTCGAACTCGATCCGTCCCACGTCGGTCGGGGTGTCGGGACCGGTGCAGTGGTCCGTCGGCGGCGGCAGCCGGCTGCCCGAGAGTTCGCACGCGGTGAGAGCCGGGTCGTCCTCCACGGTGCAGAAGATGTCGGTGTCACCGGCGGTGAACCGATTGCCGGAGACGCGGACGACCGTCCCCGTGGAGAGCTGCTCCTCCGCCTGAGCGTAGGTCGTCGGTGGCCAGGCGAGTGCATCCGTGGTGTCCGTGCCCGTGGTGTCGGTCGTGTACGTGAAGACGGTCGTGTCCGTCGGCTCGACGGTGCCGGTCGGATCCATGATGGAATCGGATCCGCCGCAGCCGGAGACGACGGCGATCGCCACGATGGCGAGGCCGAGCACGAGGCGGCGGCGTCGACCGCGTGTGCCGGCGTGTGACGTGGGCGTCGGGTGGTGGGACATGGCGGTGCCCTTCTGCTCCCGGCCTGACGGCGCCGGGCGGTCGTGGGTGTGACGCGGTCACCCTACGACGGCGCGCACGATGTGGGGAGGGAACCTCGGTGAAAAGCCGGCAAACATCGTCCGGCCCGGGCGGATCGCGCGTCAGGCGATTCCGGTCCGGGTGGCGTCCGTCGTCCGGGCGAGCCATTCGCTCTGAGCGTGTGCGGCGTATGCGGTGACGGCATCCCGGCCGAGGATCGCGACGAGGTCCTCGTCTGCGGTGGTCACGTCGATCGCGTCCGCGAGGGATGCAGGGCGCTCGGTCGATCCATCGGCGTCGGTCGCCGCCTCGGGATCGAGGCCGATGACCACGGCCGCGAGGAGTGAGGCGACGGCCCAGTGCGGTTCGGCGGTGGCGGCCACACGCAGCCCGACCTGCGCGGCGGCCGGCCAGTCGTGCAGAGGCTCGTCGTCGATCGGACGGGGATCGGCCTCCCATGTGACCGGCTCACCGGCCTCAGTCCCATCGAAAGACGAGCTGAACAGGGTGAGCGCGGGAAGGCGGTTGCGCACGCCGTCCGTCACCCGGAGTCCGATACCCGAGGCCTCACGCGCGCCCCGGCCGAAGACCGGCTGGTCGTCGCTCCAAAGGGACACCTGGAGGTGCATCGACGTGGGAGGAAGGGACGGGTCCGGTGTGGCGAGTGTGACGGTCGATCCGGACCGGCGCGAGAGTTCGTCCAGTGCGTAGACGAGGCGGAACGCGTCGTCGGCGGCGTCGAGTGGAGTGGCCCCCGGGAGGGTGACGGCGAATCCGCCGGGACCGTCCGTGGTCGCCACGGCGGCCACCGGGACGAAGCCGGCGAGACCCGCGGTGAGCGGTTCCAGGACGTCGTTGATGCGGTTCGCCCCACTGAGGGAGTCACGTCGGCCCGGCCCGCGAGCGGGGTGCCGGCAGCAGTCAGCGCGTACCCCTCCGGGGTCGCCCGGATGACGGCCGAGAGCCCCAGGCGCGAGAGGTGGTCGACGGTCGTGCGCAGGACGCTCCGCGGTGTGGGGACCACGTCGCGATCGGGCGTCACGATGTCGGCGATGACGTGGCCGGTGCGCTCACGCCACGGCAGCCGCCGGAAGGTCGCACTGTCGGCGACGGCGACCACCGGGGCGGGCGATTCCTCGCGGGACCCGGCCCCGCGGAACGATCCCGGATCGACGGGGAGCCCCGACTCGATGACGCGTCCCACGAAGGACGACGCGGGCAGGCGACGTCCGCGGGCGTGTCCGCCGTGGTCGGGCCACGTGAGCTCGATCTCACGGAGCTCCGATCGGCGGATCGTCTGCTCCAGCAGGACCGGGAGTTCTGGCGGATGATGTTTCGGCGGACGCGTGACTCGGCGAGGCTCATGGTTCTCTTTCACGGGGCAGGGTTCGGGAGCGAGGCACCCGGTCCGGCCGCGTGCCTCAGGAGACGTCTGTGAGCGGACATCGACGCGCGGCCCGAACGGGTCGGACTCGCGTCGAGTTGCGCATTCGGCGTCGGATCACGCCGCGCTCCGTACCGCGTGACGGTCGGCGGTGGCGACGAGCGCACGGATGGGCGCGCATTCGGCCTCGACCTCGGGGTGCCACTGCACCCCGACCGCGAAGGAGCGATCGGAGATCTCGATGGCCTCGGGGAGGTCGTCGAACGGGCAGCGGGCCGTGACGGTGGCGCGGTCGCCGATGATGTCGAGCCCCTGGTGGTGGTGCGAGGCGCGTTCGATCTCCCGGGCCCCCTCGAACTCCGCGGCCCGTGAGCCGGGCTCGATGACGACCGTGTGGTGGTTGCCGTCGAAGGTGCCGACGGACCGGCGATGGTGGTCGTGTCCGATGACGTCGGGCAGATGCTGGTGCAGGGTGCCGCCGGCCGCGATGTTCAGGAGCTGGAAGCCGCGGCAGATCCCCAGGGTGGGGAGGTCGCGCTCCAGTGAGCGCCGCAGAAGGGCCAGCTCCACGCGATCGCGCACCTCGTCCACCGGCTCGAGTGAGGGTGAGGGGTACTGCCCGTAGAGCGCCGGGTGGACGTCGGCCCCGCCGGCGAAGAGAACCGCGTCGGCCGCGTCGAGGATCTCGTCGGGATCGTCCTCAAGCGCGTGATCCGGAGGCAGCAGCACCGGAAGACCGCCCGCGTCGCGCACCGACTGCACGTAGGCGAGGGGCAGCATGGCCGCCCTGCTGGACCATCCCGTGCCCCATTCCACCTGTTCCACTCCGATGGTGATGAGGACCACCGGACGGCGCCGCCTCCGGCGGGGACCCGGTGCCGGAGCGGGAGTGTGCGGCATGTGGTTGCGTGTGCCCTGGGACTCCGCGGATCGCGTCGGCGAGCCCGTCCG
Organism: uncultured Bifidobacteriaceae bacterium; assembly: GCA_964406645.1. Lineage (GTDB taxonomy): Bacteria > Actinomycetota > Thermoleophilia > Miltoncostaeales > Miltoncostaeaceae > CALMEC01. The sequence goes on from CAYOSM010000014.1 coordinate 25,365, forward strand.
CCGCGTGGCGGTGCGCTCAGACGGCCGCGTGGGGTAATAGTCGGTAATTCCCATTGCCTTTCCCATATTTCACGATCGAGCCCTCATTGTCAAGGCATCCGATGGGAATGGCGACGGGGATCCGTGGCTAGTGCGGGGCGGGTGCGATGCCTCCGGAAATGACGAGACCCTCGACCGGGTGCGGTGAGGGGTCTCGAGATGCGGCCCGTCTGGGGAAGGCCCGCCATTCTTCGCGGCTGCCCGCGTCAGGAGACCTCTCGGAGGCTCCCATCGTGAACGTCGTAGACGAATCCACGGACGTTGTCGCGAATCGGGATGAACGGACTCGCCTTGATGCGGGCGATCGACTGGCGCACGTCGGCCTCGGGGTCGCTGAACGCCTCCGCAGCCCACGGCGGACGGATGCCGGTCTCGCCCTCGATTCCCGTCCGGAAGTCGTCGTCGCTGAAGGTGAGCATGCCGCAGTCCGTGTGATGGATGAGGACGATCTCCTGGGTTCCGAGCAGCCGCTGTGAGATGGACAGCGACCGGATCACATCCTCGGTCACGCCTCCGCCGGCGTTTCGGATCACGTGCGCGTCGCCCTCGGTGAGTCCCAGCAGCCCATACGGGTTGAGACGGGCGTCCATGCACGCGACGACCGCGATCCTCCGCCCCGGCGGGAGCGGGAGCTCGCCCTTGTCGAACGACTCCCGGTACGCCTCCGCGCTCTGCAGGAACTCATCCGTGACGGTCATGACGCCGATCCGTTCGTCCCGGGCTGCGGCACGATGCGGATGTACGGCTTGGGCTGCTCCCAGCCGTCGGGGTAGATCTCGCGGGCCTGGTCGTCCGACACGGAGCCGGCGAGGAAGACGTCGTCGCCGTTCTTCCAGTCCGCCGGGGTGGAGACCTGGTGCTCGGCCGTCAGGCGGAGCGAGTCGATCACCCGGAGGATCTCATCGAAGTTGCGGCCGGTCGACATCGGGTAGGCGAGGACGAGCTTGACCTTCTTGTCCGGGCCGATGATGTAGACGTTGCGGACGGTCTGGTTGTCGGCGGGCGTGCGCGTGGAGGCGTCGCCCGAGGTGTCCGCGGGAAGCATGTCGTAGAGCTTGGAGACCACGTAGTCGGTGTCCGCGATCAGCGGGTAGTTGACCTCGGTGCCTCCGACGTCGGCGATGTCCTTCGACCACTCCGTGTGGCGGTCGAGGGGGTCGACCGAGAGACCGACGACCTTGGCGCCACGCTGGTCGAATTCCGGCTTGAGAGCGGCGAGACGTCCGAGTTCCGTCGTGCACACGGGCGTGAAGTCCTTGGGGTGCGAGAAGAGCACGGCCCATGAGTCGCCGAGCCACTCGTGGAAGTCGATGTCTCCCTCGGTGGTCTGAGCCTGGAAGTTCGGTGCGGTCTGTCCGATCTGCAATGCCATTTGGTCCTCCGTCACGATGCGGTTTACGTCCGTTCGGATGTAATATACACAAACCCACTTGACATTACGGTATTTAGTGTCATCCTCGATGTGGGGGTCGGCACGCGGGCCGGCCTGTCGACCACGGAGGAGCCGAGATGCAAGGCTTTCAGGCACGTGCGCGATCGGCACCGGGCGGAGCGGTCGGACGGAGGGCCGCTTATGGAAACGGCGACCCGGTGCCCATGATCGGAATCGGTGCGGGCGGTCACGCCCGGTGCGTGATCGACGCCATGCGCAGCCTCGCGGGCCGGTACCGGCTGGTCGGGCTCTTCGATGACGACCCCCGCCTGTGCGGTCAGTCGGTCGAGGGGATCCCGGTGCTCGGCGCGTTCGCCGCCGATCGCAGTGGAGCGGACGCGCTCGGGGCGGGTGCCGCCTTCGTCGGCGTCGGAGGTGTCGGTCTCACGTCGGCCCGCCGACAGGTCTTCCTCCAGCTCGATGCCGCCGGCTTCGATCTTCCAGCGATCGTGCATCGCTCCGCCCATGTGTCACCGCGGGCCCACCTGGCCGATGCCGTCCAGGTGCTGGCCGGGGCGATCGTCAACACCGGTGCCCGGCTCGGGGAGAACGCCATCGTGAACAGCGGTGCCATCGTCGGGCACGACGTCTCCGTGGGTGCCCACGCGCACGTCGCATCCGGGGCGATCCTCGGTGGCGGTGTCGTGGTGGAGAGCGGTGCCCACGTCGGGTCCGGGGCCACCATCCTGGAGGGACGCCACGTCGGCAAGGGCGCCGTCGTCGGGTCCGGCGCGGTCGTCAATCGCGACGTTCCCCCCGGAGTGACGGTGGTCGGGGTGCCCGCTCGCGTCATCCCTTCGGAGAACCGATCCGGGCGTCCGCCCGTTCGTTCCCTGGCGGCGTCGTAGCGCGGGGTCTCGCCTCGTGTGTGAGGCCTCGGCGAGCCGGTGGGCGGCTCGCCGAGGTCCGAGTGGTGGATGGGCCGGCTCACGCGGTCAGCTAGAGCTCGGTGTAGCGCGATGACGTGGACGAGCCTCCGTCATCCGTAGGCGCGGCCGACGTCCCCGAACTCGAGGAGGAGCCGCTTCCGGACGGATCGCCGGAACGCTCTCCGCCGGACTGATCGCACGGCTCGCCGTTGGGTGCGGTTCTCTCACCGTTTCCTCCGTTCGCATTCGGGGCCTGTCCGTACCCGTTCGGAGCCGCGGAGTTCTCCTGGATGGAGAACTCATCCGATGAGCCGGTGCCGCCCGTGGACTGCTGGGTGACGGCCGGGGCTGTCGAGTCGCCTGATGCGGCATTGGCGATCCCATAGCCACCGGCGGCGACGCCGAGTGCCATCGCGGAGACGACTACCGCGCGGGGTATGCGACGCCTGGGTGTGGTCTCAGTGCCGTCCATCAATCACCTTTCGTTCGTTTACGAGGTGGTGCACCACCGATGGAAGCAACGCCACCTGTATGTCCCCTGGCACCCGCGTGAACGTTCCATGAGCGGGTCACCCCGCCCGCCGTCGGCATGGTGGGCCGTGTGCCCGGTCTCGCTACGCTTGGCGGCATGCCCGACACGAACTGGTATGACGTCCTCGGTACACCGGACCACCCGACGCTGGGTCTCGACACCTTCGGTGACGTGCCGGGGAGCGATCCGCGTCTGCATCCCCAGGTCCTCCGGGAGGTCGTGACGGAGGCGGCTCTGGCCGACAGGCTCGGCGTCGACTACATCGGCCTCGGCGAGCATCACCGTCCCGACTTCGCCATCAGCTCGCCGGACGTGGTCCTCGCCGCGATCGCCGGGCAGACCGAGCGCATCCGCCTCGGCACCGGGGTGACGGTGCTGAGCTCCGACGATCCCGTGCGCGTCTACGAGCGCTTCGCCACTCTGGACGCGGTGTCCGGCGGGCGGGCCGAGATCCAGCTCGGGCGCGGCTCGTTCATCGAGTCCTTCGGGCTCTTCGGGTTCGACCTGGAGGACTACGAGACCCTCTTCGTCGAGAAGCTCGACCTCTTCGCCGAACTCCAGAAGGAGGGGCCGACCACGTGGCAGGGCACGAAGCGCGCTCCCCTCGACGGGCAGCGGATCTATCCGCCGACGGCGGCGGGGCGTCTGCCGGCCTGGGTCGGTGTGGGCGGCACGCCCGAGTCCGTGGTCCGCGCCGCGCGGCACGAGATGCCGCTCCTTCTCGCGGTGATCGGTGGTTCTCCCGCTCGGTTCGCGCCCTTCGTCGAGCTCTACCGGCGATCGCTCACCGAGTTCGGCATGCCCGAGCTTCCTGTCGGGCTCCACAGCCCGGGGCACATCGCCGCGTCCGACCAGCAGGCGCGGGACGAGATGTTCCCCGGACAGTCGGAGAACTTCACCCGCATCGGTGAGGAGCGCGGGTGGGGCGGTCCGTACACGCGGCGCGTGTTCGATGCGCAGACCGGTCCCGACGGCGCCATCTTCGTCGGCGCCCCCGAGACGGTCGCGACCAAGATCGCGTCGGTCATCCGCCTGCTCGGTCTGTCGCGCTTCCAGCTGAAGTACGCGGTGGGCAGCCTGTCCCACGAGAAGAGGATGGAGTCGATCCGCCTCTACGGTGAGGAGGTCATCCCCCGCGTGAGGGAGCTTCTCGCGGCGGGATGAGGTCTGACGGCGGCCCGCTTGCGGACCGCAGTGTCTCGCTGACGCGAATGCGTGGACTCCTGCGTGTGCCGGGAACGATCGTCGGAGTGACATGAATGTCTCGTGCTCCGGATGGCTGAGCCGGGTCGGATGCGCACTGGATCGGCCGTGGGCCGGGTCGGTGGCTGCGTCTCGGGACAGTCTCCAGAAGCCGTGTTAGGTTCGGCGCACGGACCGTGCGAAGGACCCAACGGACAGGACGTCTGACCGACAGGAGCAGCGCGATGAGTCAACCGCAGACATGGCCGGCCCTGAGGGTCGACGACTGGGCCGAGACCCGCGACACGCTGCAGATGTGGCTGCAGATCGTCGGCAAGATTCAGATGGTCTCCACCTCACTCGTGAACCATTGGTGGAACGTCACCTACGAACTCAGTTCCTGCGGGCTGCGCACGCGGCTGATGCGGGCGAGCGGCAGAACGTTCGATGCCGAGTTCGACCTGGTCGAGCACGTGCTGGTCATGCGCGCCACCGGTGGCGGGAGGCGGACCGTCACCCTCGAGCCGAAGACCGTCGCGCAGTTCTACGCCGAGGTCCAGAAGGCCCTGGCGGAGTTCGGGATCGATCCGGTGATCTCCGCGAGCCCCAACGAGGTGGCACCCGCCATTCCGTTCGCCGATGACACCACACACTCGTCGTATGACGCCGCTGCCGTCGAGGCGTTCTTCGGCCAGCTCCTCAGCGCGGAACGCGTCTTCTCGGAGTGGCGTTCCGGCTTCGCCGGGAAGAGCAGCCCAGCGCAGCTGTTCTGGGGTTCGATGGACCTGTCGGCCACACGGTTCTCGGGTCGCGGCGCACCGGACCACGATGGCGCCCCGCCGGCATGCCCGCCGTGGGTGATGGTGGAGGCCGAGTCACGGGAGAACGCCGCGGCGGGATTCTGGCCGGGTGGCGCCAGCGAGGGCGCGTTCTACGCCTACGCCTATCCCGAGCCCGCCGGCTACCGCGACGCGACGCTGAGTCCCGGCGGCTTCGACGCCGACATCGGGGAGTGGTTGCTGCCGGACGAGGAGGTGCGCACGAGCGACAACCCGGACGGGACGCTCCTCGCATTCCTCGAGAACACCTACGCGCTCACCGCCGAGCTCGGACGATGGGAGCGCTCGCTCCTCGATGTCAACCCCGACCGGATCGATCTCCGCCGGCGGGACGACGGGTGATCGCCGGTGCCCCTGGTCGTGATGTCCCGATCTCGATGGCGGAACGTGGGCATCGTTCATCGACGGGGTTTGCGCGGAGACGCTAATCGGTTAGGGTTGCGTGCATGACGACCGAACGCCGTGACTCAATCGCCGGTGGGTTCACCGAGACGGCCTCCGACTACGACGGAGCCGTTCGCTACAACATCGAGGGGGCGCAGCGGCTGGTGCTGTCCATCCCGCCGGGTGTCTACGACGACGTGCTCGACGTGGGATGCGGCACCGGTTGGGCCACACAGGCGCTGATCGACCGGTTCACGCCCGCGCGTATCACCGGCATCGACCCGGCCGAGGGCATGCTCGACCAGTTCCGGGAGAAGCTCGGCGACATCCCGAACGTCGACATCACGCTGCACCAGGCCGGGGTCGAGGACATGCCCGTCCCGGCGGAGGCGTTCGATCTCGTCATCTGCTCCATGGCGTACCACTGGTTCCAGCACCGCTGGGTCGCCGCCGAACAGATGGCCCGGGCGATGAAGCCGGGTGCCGTGGTCGCGATCCTCTGCTCCGGCAAGGGTGGCGAGCAGGACTACCGCAACGTCATCGCCGACGTGGAGCCCATCAACTACCAGTGGCTCGGCGCGTTCGACGGCAACCTGCGGGACATCCCGGAGATGGAGGGCTATCTGGTCGCGGCCGGCCTGGAGCCCATCGACATCTGGATGGAGCGACGCGTGCGCCACGTGCCGGTGGAGGAGTACATGGAGCGGATGCGCGTGGTGGCCGGTCACATCATCGGCGATCCCAACACGCCCGAGGTGGCGTCGTGGCTGGGGAAGGTCGAGGAAAAGATGCGCGCGCGGTCGGGTCCGCGCGGCTGGCGCTACGAGTTCATGAAGCTCTTCGCGCTTGCGCGCAAGCCGTAACCCTCCGGGGTCCGCGCGCGCCAGCCCACGTTTCCGCCGGCCGCGTGAGGGTCCCGAGACGACGACGCAAACGGCGTGAGGTGGGATAGTCCGTCCCGCATCCGCCGGCGATGCGCCCCCACGTCTACGATTTCGTGGAATCGACCATCCGGCTGTCGCGTCGGGACGACAGAGCGGGATGGTTCCGGTCATCGGTCGTTCCTCAGGGACGCCAGTAGCCGTTTGCGGCGGCGATCGTCTGGAAGTGGATGGCGATCACCTGTGACGCGGCCGTGAGAGCATCGGCATTCTCTGCGTACTCGGGCCGAAGGCGTTCGCGTACCTCCGCGGACGGTTGCGTATAGCCGACGCCCTTGCGCGCCAGCGTGATCGCCAGCTCGAAGCCCTCCTGAGGGCCGGACGTGATGAGTGACGTGAGCCACGGGTCCATAAGGACGTCCCTTCTTCTTGTGTTCGGTCGGCGGGGAATGTCCTGGACGACCGCCGTGTGATCAGCATACGATGCGCCGCCGCGGATTCAAGCGGGGGATCGGGCACCGGTGCGGGAACCGCAGACCCCTCAGACCTCTGTGCAAGGAGCGCGGCTCCTCTCGCGCACGGCCGTGATTCCATGCGGAACATGCGGTTCTTCGTGCATTTTCGTGGGTTGGTTCACCTGGCGATCCATGGGTTATCCGGGATTCTCCCTGTCTGCGGTCTTCGACCATGGGGCGCGCGCCGGGTGAGCCGCCCCGCGACGTAAGCCAACCCCGGCGCGAACTGGCACGTCGCGTCGACCCGGAAAGATGCGGAAGCGAAGCCATCAGAATGAGCTCCATTTCAGGAAGAAGCGCCGTCCGACGAGCGCCTCAGGACCCACGGCAATGCCCGAAGAGCCGAAAATACGCATCGGGACTCATGATCCCGGTCCGGTGGCGTCGTCCGTGTGTTCCGTTCGCGACGATGGGATCGAGGCCCGCACGTCGCCGCCGGCGGGAGGATCGCGGGACATCTTTGGCAGTCGCTTCTGGCCCGTGGCGCACGCCCGCCGATACGCTGTCGCCATGGACGCACAGCAGATGAGGCAATTCGCGATCGACCGCGTGGAGGCGCTGTTCAACCGCGGTGAGCTGGACCGGATCCGGGAGTTCGTCACCGAGGACTTCGTCAACCATGAGGCGTGGGATGGGGAGGACCCCGGCTACGAGGGGTTCCGCATCCGCATGCAGCGGCTGCACGACGCCTTCTCCGACATGCACATGGAGGTGCTCGACGTCCTCGTGGACGGCGACATGGTCGCCTACCGCGCCGAGCTCTCCGGAGCCCACACGGGCACCCTCCTGGGGATCCCGCCGACCGGCCGGCCGTTCAAGGTGCAGCAGATGCACATGCTGCGCATCCGTGACGGCAGGTCGTCCGAACACTGGGCCACGCGAGACGACCTCGGGATGATGGTCCAGCTGGGAGTGATCAACCTGCCGGGAGCGTGACGCCCGGCGGCGACCTTCGTCGTCTGGGGTGCGGCGATGCGTGATGACGCCATGCGGTCTCAATGAATGTCAGAACGGCATGTACGCGGGGACGACGAGGCGCGGCGCGTCGGTGAGCGATCTCCGTCGTCGCCCGTCCGGTGGGGCCGGTGAGCGGCGCTGAGCTCAGCGACGTCCTCGGTCGTCTCCGGCCGCTCGTCGTCTCGCTCGACACCGCGGCCGCGCTTCTCATCCCGGTCGGCGGAGGTGCGGATCTCGTCGCGGAAGCCGGCTGTCGCCGGCCCTCTCTGCGCGGCGCCGGCGGGGCCGCTGAGAACGCTGGCCGTCTGATCCGGGGTAATGCGGCCCAGGTGACGGGCCACCGTTCCCACCGTCGTCGTCGCGCGCTCCGTAAGCCACCTCGACGGCCGGTTGCGTGTGATGGCCGCGGACGTGCCAGCATTGCCGTGTGGCGACTCCGATTGCGGACTATGCGGTGCTCAGCGACTGTCGTACCGCCGCGCTCGTCTCCCGTGACGGCCGCATCGACTGGCTGTGCCTTCCACGGCTGGACTCCGCGTCGGTGTTCGCCGTGCTGCTCGGTGATGCGGATGACGGTTCGTGGTCGCTGCGACCGGTGGAGGGGGTGCGGGCGACGCGTCATTACGACGATGACACGTTCGTCCTCGTCACCCGGTGGGACACCTCGACCGGTGTTGCGGAGGTACACGACTTCATGCCGATCGATCCCGACCCGCAGGTGGGGATCGATCGCACCGACGTCGTCCGCCGGGTGGTGGGGGTGTCGGGGACGGTGGAGTTCGACGTCGAACTGCGGCTCCGCTTCGACTACGCCCGGGCCATGCCGTGGATGCGCCAGACGGGAACCCGCGACGCACCGGAGGTGATCGCCATGGCCGGTCCCGATGCGGTGGCGATCCGCGGCCTCCGTCTGCACGCGGCCGATCATCGGCACACGGCCACGTTCCGCGTCACGGCCGGCCAGACCGTGGACATGACACTGACCTGGTTCCCCTCCTTCCGCCCTCCGCCGGACCGCCTGGACGTCGGGCGAGCTCTGACGCAGACCCGGCACTGGTGGCAGTCCTGGGCCGGCCGGATCGAACACGGCGGCGTCCACGGCTCGGAGGTGGTGCGCTCGCTCCTCGTGCTGCGTGCCCTCACCAATCAGGACACCGGGGGCATCGCTGCCGCCGTCACCACGTCGCTTCCGGAGGACATCGGGGGGCCCGCAACTGGGACTACCGGTTCGTCTGGCTCCGTGACGCCGCCCTCACCCTGGAGGCGCTGCTGGAG
>CAYOSM010000014.1:34369-38357 GCA_964406645.1 uncultured Bifidobacteriaceae bacterium
CTACCGGTTCGTCTGGCTCCGTGACGCCGCCCTCACCCTGGAGGCGCTGCTGGAGCACGGTTTCGTCAACCTGGCCGAGGGCTGGCGAACCTGGCTGCTGCGCGCGGTGGCCGGGGATCCCGCCGATCTGCAGATCATGTACGGCCTCGCCGGCGAGCGGGACCTGGTCGAACGCGAGCTGACACACCTGTCCGGGTACGCCGGCTCACGGCCGGTGCGCATCGGCAACGACGCCGCCCTGCAGTATCAGGCCGACGTGGTGGGGGAGGTGCTCGTCACCCTCTCCGCCGCCCGTGAGGCCGGGCTCACCGAGTCGGCGTTCTCGTGGCCGCTCGAGATCGAGCTCGTCCACTACGCCGCCGGGCAGCTGGACCGGCCCGACAACGGCATGTGGGAGATCCGCGGCCGCCCGCACCGGTTCACCCACTCCCGCGCCATGCTCTGGGCGACCTTCGACCGCGCCGTCCGCGCGGTGGAGGACCACGGACTCGACGGGCCGGTGCAGCGCTGGCGCCGCCTGCGCCAGCGCGTCCGCGACGAGATCGATGACCAGGGCGTCGCGAACGGTCATTTCACCCAGTACTACGGCACGGATGAGGTCGATGCCTCGCTGCTCCTGCTTCCGCAGGTCGGGTACTGCGCCGCCGACGACCCGCGCATGCTGACGACCGTGGAGCGCATCGAGGAGACCCTCATGCGCGACGGGCTGGTCCTCCGCTACCGCACCGACACCGGTGTCGACGGGCTCCCCGGGCATGAGCACCCCTTTCTGGCCTGCTCGTTCTGGCTGGTGGAGCAGTACGCCAACTCGGGGCGCGTGGACGAGGCGCGGTCGCTTATGAGCCGCCTGTGCTCGTTCACGAACGATCTCGGTCTTCTCTCCGAGGAGTACGACCCGGTCGAGGGTCTCCAGATCGGGAACTTCCCGCAGGCCTTCTCCCACCTCGCGCTCGTCCGTGCGGCCGATGCGCTGGCGGGCGTCGGACGGCAACCGCGATGAGCCACGGCATCGGCGCACCGGGGGAGGGATCGCCGCGGGTCCTCACGGTTGGGCACTCCTCGCACCCGATCGATGAGTTCCTCGATCTGCTGCGCGGAGCCGGCGTGACCCGGCTGGTCGACATCCGTGCCCTTCCGGGCTCCCGCCGCAACCCGCAGTTCGACCAGGAGAACTGGCGCCGAGCCTTGCCGCGGCCGGGATCCCGTACGGGAGGATGGACGGGCGGTCATATCGCGCCGTGTACTTCAGGTACGCCGGTTCGGCGCCGATGTGTCTGATGACCCGGTGACGTGCGCGGTGGAGTCCGCCGCGTGTTCGCGGACCGGGGACTGGACATCACGGATGACGGACGGGCGGGTCGGCAGGAGGGCCGGGCGAGACGATGCGACGCGGGCTTGTCGGAGCGATCCTGGTGGTACTGACCGCGATGGGGCAGGCTCCGGCGTGGGCCCTCGACTCCTGGGATCGTGCGGCGGTCACGGATGCGTACACAGCGGCTGTCGTCGACGGACGACGCGTGTCGCCGGGGTGGACGGGATCGGCCGACACCTGCACGGTGGGTACCGAATCGTCCGCATCGCGCGCTGCCGGCCTGGCCGCGGTGAACTTCGCCCGCGACATGAACGGTCTTCCGCCCGTCACCCTGGACGCGTCTCTGAGCGATCGTGCGCTGTCGGCCGCGATGCTGATGACCGCGAACAACGCGCTGAGCCACTCTCCGCCGTCGACCTGGCGCTGCTGGACGAGCGACGGCAGCACGGCGGCCGGGAAGTCGAACCTGGGTCTCGGATACCGCAGTTCGGCCGCGACCGTGATCGACGGCTACATCGGCGATCCGGGTGACGGCAACCGGGCGGCCGGACATCGCCGGTGGATCCTCCTGCCGACACTCGGGACCATCGGGATCGGATCGACCTCGAACGCGAATGCGCTCACCGTCATCGGAACCCGTCAGCAGCCCCGCGTGGTCGCGGATACGGTGTCATGGCCGTCCGCCGGCTACGTGCCGTGGCCGCTGATGTTCAACCGCTTCAGCATGTCGTCGGCCCGGTATCCGAACGCCGACTACCGCGACGCGCAGGTGACGGTGACCGCGAACGGGACGCCGCTCGATGTGACGGTGAACCCGGTGGCGAACGGCTACGGCGACAACACGATCGTCGCCGATGTCGCGATCCCCAGTGCGCTGCGCACGGCCAAGGCGGACACGACGTTCGTCATGACGGTCTCGAATGTCGTCGTCTCGCCGTCCTCGGCTCCGCTAACCCTGTCGTCGCGGACGATCGCCTTCGATCCCAATTCCGCCACGCCCTCATCGCCCGGTTCCACGGCCCTCCCCGGCGGGGGCGGGCTCACTCCCTCTCTCCGGACGCCGGCCACCGCCACGTCCTCGGATCGCTCGGTGACCGGCAAGTGCCCGAGCAGGCCGCGGTTCAACAGCGTCATCCACACCGATGGCGTCACGTCGTTCTACTACCGGCCGCAGTCCGGCCAGGTCATCCGAGGGGCCCGGCGTCACGGCACCGCGCTCCGGGGGATGCTCACGACCCCGGCCGGGCGCTCGCGTCTGCCGCGCATCGAGTACACGACGAGCGTCCCGGTGAACGCCGGCAGCCTGCCGTCGTTCGCACGGAAGATCGGTCCCCGCAGGGTAATGGCGGCGATCGTGTCTGACGCGTCGCCTGCGGCCTACTCCGGGATCCGGCTGCCGTACCGGCCCGCGTCGGGCACATACGCGAAGCTGATCCTCCCGAACGGAACGGTCCGCACGACGACCTCCGGCTGCGCGACGGTCACCGGCCACGGAACGATCTACGCGCAGAACATCCTGGTGGCCCGCTCCAGCCGGTAGAGCGCGGTGGGCTGAGTCGAGGGGCAAACTTGCTCGTCGTCCTGTCGCCTGCCGACTGCCTCCAGGTCGTGTCGGATTCTGATGAGTCGACTCCGGTTTGCGATCGGCGGTGGGTCGCGTCGCCGCGGTGGGCATACGGGCTTCCCCGTCGGTCCCGGCTCCGAGTTCCCTAACCTGATCAGGCTGATGCTCTCCCCCCGTCTCACCGATCACACGACCCTGCGTCTCGGCGGCGCCGCCGGACAGATCCTCGCAGCGGGCGACGAGCGGTCCCTGATCGACGCCGTCCGTGACGCCGACGCCGAGGGCACGGACCTGCTTCTCGTCGGTGGCGGGTCGAACATCGTCGCCGCCGACGAGAACCCCGCTGATCTGGCCGTCCTGATCGCGACGACGGGCATCACGATCGACGGCGACCTCGTCCGCGTCGCCGCCGGTGAGCCGTGGGATGCCTTCGTCGCGCGCTGCGTGAGCGAGGGCCGCGATGACGTCGCATGCCTGTCGGGGATCCCGGGTTCGATCGGTGCGACGCCGATCCAGAACGTCGGTGCCTACGGACAGGAGGTCGCCGCCCTGATCGCCTCCGTTCGTGTCTTCGACCGCGTCGAGGGAACCGTCCGCGTGCTCGATCGGGACGCGTGCGAGTTCGGCTATCGCACCAGCCGCTTCAAACGGGATCCGGCGCGCTTCGTCGTTCTCGACGTCACCTTCCGGCTGCCCGTCGGCGGCGGCTGTGAGGTCCACTACGGTGAACTCGCCACGTCGCTGGGTGTGGCGGTCGGCGAACGCATCGACGGCCAGGCGGTTCGCGACGCGGTCCTCGCGCTGCGCCGCGGCAAGGGCATGGTTCTCGATCCCGCCGATCCCGACACCGTCAGTGCGGGCTCGTTCTTCACCAATCCGATGCTCGAGCCGGAGCACTTCGCGGCCCTCGAACAGCGCGTGCGCGAACGGCTGGGTGACGGCGTGGTGCCGCCCCGCTTCCCGGCCGGCAACGGAAGTACGGCGGTCAAGACGAGCGCGGCGTGGCTGATCGAGCGAGCCGGCTTCAGCCGCGGCTACGGGAGCCCGACGGGGATCGCGATCTCGTCCAAGCACGTCCTGGCACTCACCAACCGCGGCTCGGGAACGACCGC
>CAYOSM010000015.1:0-37843 GCA_964406645.1 uncultured Bifidobacteriaceae bacterium
GGACGAGCGGTCCGGTGACCGAGGCGATCGTCGCCTGGCGGGAGGGCATCGCATCTCTTCTCGTCGAGGCCGGGATCTCTGACCGCGCGGAGGCGGAGGCCCTGGCCGACCACGTGTTCGTCACGTTCGAGGGAGCCTTCCTCCTCTGTCGCTCCACGGGCGATCCGGGACTGATGCGGACCCAGCTTCGCACCCTTCGGCACCTCCTTGCGGCGCGCCTGAGGGTCGACGCCGTGCCGGGAGTGGGCTGACTGTCCGGCTACCCCGTGCCGCCGGCTCCCGGGCGGTGTGATCGACCCTCCTGCCGGGTTTCACTTGCCGTTGGCTTCGGGGCGGTGTGATCGACCCTCCTACCGTTTGCCTCAGGTGTCAGACCCTGCTGGGTCCCTCCTGCCGTTGGCTTCGGGGCGGTGTGATCGACCCTCCTACCGTTTGCCTCAGGTGTCAGACCCTGCTGGGTCCCTCCTGCCGTTGGCTTCGGGGCGGTGTGATCGACCCTCTTGTCGTTTCCTCCGGGTGTGAGACACCCTGCTGGTTGGGGACGGGGACGCCCATTGTCACTGGTGTCAGACACCAGCCTGCCCCACTCCACCTGCCGTTGGCTCCCGGGCGATGTGATCGACCCTCCTGCCGTTTCCCTTAGGTGTCAGACACCCTGCTTGCGGACGACGCGGGGCGGCCATTGTCACTGGTGTCAGACACCGGTCTGCGCGGCTCCACCTTCCGTTGGATTCGGGGCGGTGTAATCGACCCTCCTGCCGTTTGCCTCAGGTGTCAGACACCAGCCTGCGCACTCTCGGCTCGCCGTTGGCTATGGGGGCGGCTCGCCCGATCCCGATCACGTGATACGCTTCCGCGTCGCGGAGGGGCGATTAGCTCAGGTGGTTAGAGCGCATCCCTGATAAGGATGAGGTCCCAGGTTCGAGTCCTGGATCGCCCACTTCTTCCGGACACGGTCCACCCGGTGGACGTGCTCCCGATGGCCGGAACCCCGAAGAGAGTGCCGAGGGGCAGACCGAAGCCGAAGCGCGCAGACCGGTGTCTGACACCAGTCACGACGGGCGTCCCCGTCCCCTGCCAGCAGGGTGTTTGACACCCGAAGCAAATGGCAAGACGAACCACACCAACCGCCCGGGAACCAACGGCAAGTCGAGCCGCGCAAACCGGTGTCTGACACCAGTGACAATGGGCGCCCCGCGTCCCTCACAAGCAGGGTGTCTGACACCCGAAGCAAACGGCAAGAGGGACCCCCCGCCAAGCCCCCGAAGCCAGCGGCAAGTGGAGCCACGCAGGCCGGTGTCTGACACCAATGACGACGGCCGCCCCCGTCCCCCATCAGCAGGGTGTCTGACACCTGAGGCAAACGGCAAGAGGACCCCGCCGGGCCCCCGAAGCCAACGGCAGGTGGAGCCGAGCAGGCTGTGGTGTCTGACTCCCGAGCCCAACAGCACGAGGCACCCAGAAGCCCCCCCGAACCAACCCGCACGAGGAAGCAGGTGCACGCGGACACCACGTCGGCCCCGGAAGAACGCCCGACCTATAATGGATCCGACCGTCAACGATCCATTCGGGGAGGACGGCCGTGCAGGAGATGGTGATCTACGGCGTGAGCTTCGACATGGTCGGCAAGCAGCCGATCGTGCTTCTGAAGACGGTCAACGGCAATAAGTTCCTGCCCATCTGGATCGGCCACGCCGAGGCGGCGGCGATCCTCATGAAGCTGCAGGGCACGGAGTCCCCGCGTCCTCTCACGCACGACCTGATGACGGACATGCTCAGCGAGCTCAGCTCATCGGTCGCCCGCATCACGGTGACCGAGCTGCGCGACAACACGTTCTTCGCGCTCATCACCCTCCAGTCCGACGGTAGCGAGATCGAGATCGATTCTCGTCCGAGTGACGCTATTGCCCTGGCCGTCCGTTCCAACGCGCCGATCTTCGCCTCCGACGACCTCATCTCCGAGAGCGCGATCGAGTTCGACGACGAGCCGGACGAGGCCGAGGACATGGTCACCAAGTTCAAGGAGTTCCTGGACCAGGTCTCGCCGGACGACTTCGCCACGTAGTGGCCCGCGGATCGCGCCGAATGGCCCAGGATCGCGAAACACGTCCTTTTGCAGGACCATCGGAGGATCCAGGGCGCCCAGCCCGAGATCCGGCACATTCTCCGGCGATCTGAGCAGCGGAACACCGCCGATGGGTTCAGCCCTTCCGACGCCGCTCAGGGGCCCTCAGATCCCCGCATTCCATGAGACCGCACCAGAATATGACGCTTTGCAGGGACTTCACCACGGGGGAGACGACCGCCGGGCATCCCATCAGGTGAGGACCACGGGAAGCGCGGGATGCGCGGTGTGGACGCAGGTCTTGGAGACATTCTCGGCGGTCGCCGGCAACCAGGCATAGGAGTAGCGCGTCCGTTCACGTTCGGTCACCGTCCCGTCGCGAGTGGTGACATCCTCGCGCCAGGTGATCCGACCGGATCGCGGGTCGACGCCCATACGGGTCGTCCGGCCGGTGGCGGGTGAGGGGTCGCCGGGGGAGCGGAAGACGACCTCCGTGTCCGTCCTCTCCGCTTCCGTGACCACGAGGTCCGTCAGGCGAGGGCGCCATCCGTCGATGATGCTCGTCTGTTCTCCAGGATCGCTCAACATCGTCCGAGCGATGTGCGGGGCGCCGGGCGTGTAGTAGTCCGCGGCCACGCCGCCGGACACCGGACAGCTGCCCTGCTCGTCACGGTGTCCGTCGATCACGGCGATCGCACGCTGACGGAGGGCGTCCCCCTCGCCGGTCGCCCACACAGTGAAGAGTCGGTGGTGCATGCCGTCGTCGTCCGCGGTCCGGGTCGTTCGCTCGGTGATGCGGAGGACCTGATCCGACGTGGTGACGAACGCCGCATCGGCCCGTGACGCGAGAGACGGAATGGAGTCCCGCCATGGGTTCGTCATCCAGAGGCCGGTCGCCGCGACCGCGACCACCACAACGGTCCCGGCCACACCGCGCCGCCGACGTCGGCGTCGCCGGACATCAGCGTGCGCGCCGGCAAGCAACTCACTCCGGAACCGCTCGAGCGACGGGGGCGGGGTGATGTGTCCGCTCATGAGTCATCCTTCGCCAGCGCGCGTCGCATCCGCCGCAGGCCACGAGAGACGCGGGCACGAGCCGCGGTCGGTGAGGCACCGAGGGCCTCCGCGATCTCGTCGTATCCGAGCTCCTGTACCACGCGCATTTCAAGTGCCCGCCGGTGATCCTCCGGGAGGCGCCGCAGCTCACGCAGGGTGGCGGGCGCGATCGAGAGGCGGTCGTCAACCGCCTGATAGGGATCGTCCGCCACCACCCGCTGCAGGCCGAGCCGTTCCCGCGCCCGGGTCTCGGCGGCCTGTCGCCGTATAGAGCTCACCAGGACATTGCGGCCAATCCCGAACAGCCAGGGAGCGGCGCTGCCCTCCCGCAGGTCCTGGAAGGTCCCCCGAGAGATCCATGCCTGAGCGAAGGTCTCGGCCGTGAGATCCGCCGCGAGATCGGCCACCTGTCCCGCGAACCAGCGGTGGATCATGACGACGTACCGGTCGTAGAGGAGCCCGAATGCGTCGGGATCGTTCCGGGCGGCGCGCAGGAGTTGCGCGTCGCTTCGGCGATCGGTGGCGGGTTCATACGTCATACACCCGGATATCGCACGGGACAGGAATCGTGTGACGGCGGGTCAGCGCGCAGGGCGACCCTCGCGTCTCGGGAGGGGACAGCGCGGATGCCGATGATGGCCGTCATCGAGGTGCCGTGCGGAAGATCGCTGCACAGTCGGGATCACCGTCCGCAGTAGCAACGACGCCGGGAGGGTCGATCCGCTCATCCCTCGACCTCGTACGACCCGAGCCCAGCCCTAAAGCCGCGTCAGATGTGGTCAGTCCGCCGTTTCACGTGAAACATGCTTGCCGGCTTCGAGCTGGTCGAGCGCGGCGGCGAGCGCCTCGGCCGTGGGGAAACGAAGCTCGACGACCATCGCCGTCCCGGCGGCCCTTAGGCGGACGGGGACCTCGAACGCCCCGTAGAAGGCGTCGAGAACCCGCTCACCACCCTCGATCGGGCGGCGATCGGGCTTCGGTGTCGTCGCCGTACCCGACCGTGCGAGCGCCTCGGCTTGCCGGACGGAAAGTCCCTCCGCCACGATGCGCTCCGCCAGACGCCGGCGGGCCCCCGCACCGTCCGCGCCGAGTACGGCACGACCGTGCCCCTCCGTCAGGCGGCCATCGGACACCATCTCCTGGACCACGTCGGGAAGCTCCAGGAGGCGGAGGAGATTGGAGATCGCCGGCCGGCTGCGGCCGAGGGTCGTGGCCACATCCTCATGTGTGCGCCCGAAGTCCTCCACCAGAGCGGACACCGCGTGCGCGAGCTCCATCGGATTGAGGTCCTCACGGACCACGTTCTCCACGAGCGCGACCTCGAGTTGCTCCCGCTCGTCCGCGTCCCGGATCAGCGCCGGGATATGCGTCAGCCCGGCGAGCTGGGCCGCCCGCCACCGGCGCTCCCCGGCGATGAGTACGTAACCGTCATCGACCGGGCGCACCACGACGGGCTGGACCAGCCCGCTCTCGCGGAGCGACGTGGCAAGGGCCTCCAGCGCGGCCTCGTCGAACCGCCGCCGGGGCTGATCCGGATTCCGGTCGATGCGCGAGACGTCGAGCAGGACGAGGCCTCCCGCCGCGACATCCACCGGCGCGGATGCCGGCCCTGGATCCTCGGCCGGGATCGTCCGGGCCCCGGGGACCTCGTCGCCCGTCGCGTCGACGGACTCCGCCTCGGTCGCCCCGCTCCCGAGGAGCGCGGCGAGCCCGCGTCCGAGCCTCTGCGGTCGATCAGCCACGTTGCACAACCTCCCTGGTCACATGGGCGTAGGCCACCGCCCCCGGAGACACGGGATCGTAGTGGACCACCGGCGCACCGTGGGAGGGCGCCTCGGCCAGCCGGACATTCCGCGGGATCACGGTGTCGAAGGCGAGATCGCCGAAGTGCTGGCGCACCTCACGGATCACCTCGCCGCTGATCCGCGTGCGGGGATCGTGCATCGTCATCAGCATGCCCGAGACCCGCAGACCGGGATTCAGATGCGCGCGGACCGCGGTCACGGTCTCCATCAGGCGGCTGAGGCCCTCCAGCGCATAGAACTCGCACTGAACCGGGACGATCAGGCGATCGGCCGCCACCAGGGCGTTCACCGTGAGGAGGTCCAGGGACGGCGGGCAGTCGAGGATCACGGCGTCGAACTCGTCGCGCACCGGCGCCAGGGCCTCACGCAGGATGAACTCACGCCGCTCCCGCTGGGGGAGCTCGACGGCGGCACCCGCGAGATCCTGCGATCCCGGGGCGAGGACGAGGCCGTCGAACGTCGTGGTCACCAGGATGTCGCGCAGCGGCCGCCCGTCGAGGATGACGTCCGCCATGTTCGGCGTCGCGCGATGCATCCCGAGGCCGCTCGATGCGTTGGCCTGCGGATCGACGTCGACCAGGAGGGTGGTCCGGTCGTAGCGGGCCATCACGGCCGCGATGTTCACGGACGTCGTCGTCTTGCCGACGCCGCCCTTCTGGTTGACGACCGCGTAGATCATGCGATCGGCCGTTTCGTCGCACGCCCGGGACGCCGGGGGAACCGGTCCGGGGTCGCCTCGGCCTTCCGCCACACGCAGAGCCACCGCTCCGCACCGGGGAACGGAGTGCTCGCGACCGCGCGGTCCCAGCGGAATCCCACCATTCGGGCGGCCTTGTGGTCCCCGTCCGTGGGCTCCGCATCCGACGGGCCCCTCCACGCGACCAGGGCACCACCCACGCGCACGAGCGGTGCGGCGAGCTCCAGCAGGGATGGCGTGGCCGCTACGGCGCGCGCCGTGGCCACATCCCAGGCCTCCCGTTCTCCCGTCCCCAAGGTCTCCGTCCGATCCGCCACGACACGTACGTTAGGCAACTCGGCGCTCGCCCGCGTGAGCCACTCACACTTACGGCGCTCGCTCTCAACGAGAGTCACGGAACACGTGGGCCGGACGCGCGCCAGCGGGATACCCGGCATTCCGCCCCCACTCCCGATGTCCACGAGACGCTCGGCCTGGGCGACCTCGGGCAGGGCGACCGCGACGAGACTGTCGATCAGGTGGCGATCCACCCCGTCGTCGATGTCGTCGATCGCGGTGAGGTTCTGCCGCTCCAGCGCCATGCGATCGAGAAGCGCCACGAGCCACCCCGCATCACTCGCGGAGATCTCCACGCCGACGCCGGTGGCCCCGTTCAGGAGACGGGTTCCGGGCCCAACCGTTTCACGTGAAACATCAGGTGACGCCATCAGGCCACCTCAGTCGCCGTCGCCGCTCCCGCCCTCTGCCGCGGGCTCGACCACGATCCGACGCCGGGGCTCCTGCCCCTCGCTGCGCGTGACCACGTCGGTGCGCTCCGCGAGCGCCATGTGGACGATCCGCCGATCGTGCGGTGTCATGGCGTCGAGCTCGATCTCCTCGCCGTAGGTGACCGCCTCGTTCGCGGCGTGCTCGGCGAGCTTCTCCAGCTGCTTCTGGCGGCGCTCGCGGTAGCCGTCGACGTCGACGGTGACACGGCCCGCGGCGCCCTCGGCACCGCGCCGGAGCGCGATCTGGTGGCCGAGGTACTGGAGCGAGTCGATGACCGATCCCTCACGACCGATCAGCACGTCGAGGTCCTCGCCGGTGAGCGTCACCTGCGTGGAGCCGTCGTCCACGGTCACCACGGTGACCTCCGCCTCACGGCCGACGCCGTCGGCGATGGCACGAAAGACCTGCTCGAGGGTGCGTGTGATGTCGTCGCTCATCGCTTCTTCGGTGGTCGGCGCTTCTGCCCGGGGCGGGACGACCCACCGGACGAGGAACTCTTGGACTGGGTGCCCGACGAGGTGTTCCCACCCGTGGAGCCCGTGGACTCACCGCCGGACGGGGCGCTTCCGCCGGACGGAGCGTTGCCGCCGGACGAGGACCCCTTCGACTGTTCCGCGGAGGAGGTCGATCCGCCACCCTTGGCGCCGGTCCCCGCGTTTCCGTTGCGCGATCCCTGTTGACTCTTCTTGGACTTCGGTTTCGGCTTCGGTTTGGGCGCGACCGCCGCCGCCTTCGCCGGTTCGGGATCACCGAGCAGGGCGACGTCCTTCACCTGGAGCGGACCGAGCCGGCGCTTCAGCACGACCTGCTGACCACAGGTCCAGAGGTTCGTCGTCAGCCAGTAGAGGATCAGACCCGCCGGGACGTTCGGATACAGGAAGAGACCACCGACGATGAACACCGGCAGGAACCGGAAGATCCGGCGCTGCGTCTCGCTGACCTGCGGGGAGGTGGCGAAGCCGACCTCCGTCGCCAGAAGCTGCGAACACCCATAGATCACGGCGAGGATCACCGCACGCCATCCGAGCTCCCGGAACTGGGTCTCGACGTTCGGGATGATCCCCATGAAGGAGAGCGGCCCCTCGATGTCGGGGTTCTCCTTCGTGAAGTCGCGGAGCACGAAGTAGAGCGCGATGAAGATCGGCGCCTGGAACACCATGGGAAGACACGACCCGAACGGGTTGACCCGGTGTTCCTGGAAGAGCTTCATCATCTCTTCCTGCTGGCGGCGCTTGTCGTGCTTATACCGCTTCTGAACCTCCTTCATCAGCGGCGCGACCTCCTGCATGCGCCGCGCGGAGCGGTACTGGCTCACGAACAGCGGGAGGAGGATCAGCCGCACCACGATGGTGAGCGCGATGATCGCCCAGCCGATGGTGAGGCCGCCCTGGTGGTTCAGGAAGACGAGGAATGACTCGAGGGGACCCTCGAGGAAGCCGAGCGGGTTCCCCATCAGCGGCGGAACACTCGCTGGTCACACGGGTAGTCGATCCCGCCGTGGGACGCCGGGTTGCACCGGAGGAGCCGCCACGTGGCGAGGACCATGCCCTTCATCGGCCCGAACTCCCGGATCGCCATGACGGCGTACTCCGAGCAGGTGGGCAGGTACTTGCAGCGCCGGCCGGTGAGCGGCGAGATGAACCGCTGATAGGCCCGGATGGGCGCGGTGAAGATGCGTTCGACGATGCTCATGCGGCCCCCGCGATCCCTTCGACGCCGGTCACGCGACCGACGAGCTCACGCAGGCGCACGCCGAGCGTCTCGCTCCCCTGTTCCTCCAGGTACTCCGCGCAGCCCGGGCGGGCGATGACCACGACATCCGTCTGCGCCGGGACCATCGCGGCGATGCCGGCGAACTGCTCCCGGACCACACGCTTGATCCGGTTGCGCTCGGTGGCGCCCCCGACCTTCTTCGACACGGAGATGCCCAGGCGCGCCGGCTCACCGGCGGGAGCGTCCTCACGGGCGAACACGTAGACCACGAGATGCCGGTTCGACGCCGACTTGCCGCGCTGATAGACGGCATCGAAGTCCGCGGACCGGGAGATCCTCCCCCTCTTGGGTCGGGACCTGTGGGATGCGTCCACGGCCGTGGGCTTACGCCGAGAGGCGGGCGCGGCCCTTCGCCCGACGGCGCTTGAGAACGGCCTGGCCACCGCGAGTGCTCATCCGCACCCGGAAGCCGTGGGTCTTCTTACGCTTGCGCTTGTTGGGCTGGTACGTCCGCTTCACGATTCACACGTCTTCTGTCGAATTGCACGGGCCGTCAAAGCCGATCGGCCGGTCTCGCGTCGGGGGAGGGTACCAAAGGCGCGTGCGAGGCGCGACCGCATCGGCCACTCGAGGGCATGATGACCCCCCGCGGCGGATCGTCACGCTGACACGCGCTCCACGTCCACAGTTGTGGACACCCCTGTGGACAGTATGCTTTTCTCCTGCATATCGCAGAGTTACCGCGGTGAACACCGGGTGACCGACCGGCAAACATCCCGGTTTTTCCCGCATGCACCCGACTTTCTTCTCCACAGCAGCGAAACCTGCCCTTTCGGGGTCTTACGGATGCCGGGTCGCTGTTGCTACGGTGGCCCTCCTCGAATGATTCAACCCGGCCTCCCCCATTCCTCCCCGTCGCCTGACCGGTGCGTCCGCTTCGCGCGCTATGCGGCACCCGACGAGCCACCCGTCGTCGACGAGTTCTCCGACGAGGCCAGCACGCTCATCGACCGGCTCTTCATGCGCGTCGCCGATTGCTCGTCGGTTCCGGCCATCGCCGCCCGCGAGATCATCGAGAACCTCGTGCACGCCGACTTCAAAGAAGCATGCATCTCCGTGCTCGACGGGGGCGCCACCGTGCGCGTCAGCGATTGCGGTCCGGGGATCGCCGACAAGGAGCGCGCGGTGGAGGTCGGTTTCTCCACGGCGACCGAGGAGCACCGGCGGATCGTGCGCGGAGTGGGTTCCGGATTCCCCGTCACCGTCGGCGCGATGCGCGCGGTCGGCGGCTCCGTCGAGATCGACGACAACCTGGCGAACGGCACCGTCGTGACGCTCCGCGCCCCCGTCGGACCGACGGTACCCACGGGCCACGAGCTCTCCGAGCACGCCCGCGGACTCCTCGCACTTCTCGTCGAGCTCGGTCCGTCCGACGTGCACCGCCTGGCACGCGAGCTCGGCGTCCCCCGCGCCCTCGCCGGCCGCGAACTCGTCTTCCTCGAGCACCGCGGCTACGTGGATCGCGCGGCGGACGGCACGCGTGACATCACGGAGACGGGGACCACCCTCCTCACAACGCTTTTCTAGATGGGTGATTCCACAGAGATGGGCAACCCCACAGTCTCGCGGGGTGGTGCACGCACCTGGCGGCGCGGCGGACAATCCCCCCGCCCGGCCCGGCTAACCACCGTCCGACTCGAACAGGCGACCAGCATGCCCTTCGGCGGCCGGCGTCACCCCGCATCCCCCGTGACCGCACCCCACATCCACGATCCCGCGGAATCACCCGTCTAGATGCCTCGCCCCGACAACAGGTCGGCACCGCCCGAGCAGCTCGCCGCGGTCTGGGAGCAGGTGCTCGCCTGCCTCCGCGCGACGCTCAACGACGCGACGTACAACCTGACCTTCAGCAATACGCGCGCGGTTCACCTGGACGGGGACAGCATCACGATCTCCGTCCCGACCGAGTTCGCCCGCAGCTGGGTCGTGCAGCGCTACAACGCCGTTCTCAAGGACGCGCTCTACGAGGTCCTCGGTACGGACCTCGTAGTCGAGGTCATGATCCGGCCCACGGAGGGGGACGACGGGGCGGAGGTCAGCGACTCCCCGACGCCGGCGGCCGAGACCACGCGACCCGACGAGACCTCGCCCGGCGACGCGCCGGCGGGCGACGAGGCACCGATGGACGACGAGGCGCCGACCACGCTTCTCGGCGACCCCCTCGACGACGCCGACAGCACCTTCACCTCCACCCCGCTCGTCGGACGTGTCCACGGCCGCCTCCAGGATCGCTTCACGTTCGAGAACTTCGTGACGGGACCGTCCAACCGCTTCGCACACGCCGCGGCCATGGCCGTGGCCGAGACCCCGGCGGAGGCCTACAACCCCTTCTTCATCTACGGGGGCGTCGGACTGGGAAAGACCCACCTGCTCCAGGCGATCGGTCACTTCGTGTCGAAGAACCACCCCGGCATGACCGTCCGCTACGTCTCGGTCGAGACGTTCACGAACGACTTCATCGGGGCGCTCGGTCAGGGCGACATCCGCACCTTCAAGGATCGTTACCGTCAGATCGACGTTCTCCTGATCGACGACATCCAGCTCCTCGCCGGCAAGGACCAGACGCAGGAGGAGTTCTTCCACACCTTCAACGACCTCTACGAGGCCGGCAAGCAGATCGCCATCTCCTCGGATCGTCCACCGAAGGCGATCGCGACCCTTGAGGCGCGCCTGCGCTCGCGGTTCGAGATGGGGCTCATCACCGACATCCAGCCGCCCGATCTCGAGACGCGCATCGCCATCCTCCGCAAGAAGGTGCAGACCGCGGGCTACACGGTCCACGATCCGGAGGTCCTCTCCTTCATCGCCGGTCGGCTCCAGGACAACGTGCGTGAGCTGGAGGGTGCCCTGACGCGCGTGGTGGCACAGGCGTCGCTCACCGAGAAGCCCGTCACGGTCGAGCTCGCGCGCGGTGTCCTGCGCGGCTACCTCCCCGCCAACGACATCGCGATCAGCGTCGAGTCCATCCAGGAGGAGGTGTGCCGCCACTTCGGCATCACCATCACCGAACTCGTCGGGGGCAAGCGCGACAAGCGCGTCGTCATGCCCCGCCAGGTCGCGATGTATCTGTCGCGCGAACTGACGCCCAACTCCCTGCCGACGCTGGGCCGTGCCTTCGGCGGACGCGACCACACGACCGTGCTCTACGCCGTCAACAAGATCGGCAAACTGATGGCCGAAGAGGGCGAGGTCTTCGACGCCGTGCAGCGCCTCACGCAGAAGATCAAGAGCGGCGCCTGACGGGATCTTCCCCGGCTCGGCGGACCGTCGTCACCGCGGGTGAGCCCGCCCCAGTCGACGGATCTCCACCACCGGAGCCCCCGGCCGATCTCCCCGGGCCGTCGGTCTTCATGTCACTCCAACGCTTCGTCCCCCCGGAGGGGCAGAACGGTCCGACATCGTTCGCGACGCACGTGGAGTGCCGCGGGACCACGGTTCGTTCTCCCGCTGTGATCGCAGGCGTACCGTGGATGAGAGACCAAGGGAAGGAGCATCCGATGCCTGGACGCACGTCCCCGGGCCCGAGCGTGAAGAACGCGAAGGTCTATGAGCGACTCCGCGACGAGGGCGCCTCGAAGGAGAAGGCCGCCCGCATCGCCAACGCCTCCGCCGAACGTGGTGCCTCGGCCGTCGGCGCGAAGGGAGGGCGGTCCGGTTCCTATGAGGACTGGACGGTGCGCGACCTCCGCAGACGGGCCGCCGAGATCGGGATCCCCGGTCGCTCGGAGATGAGGAAGGCAGAGCTCATCTCCGCCCTGCGCAACCACTAAGCGGCTGATTCCGCGATCCAGCGCGTACGCGTCCACGCCACGGGAACCGTCGACGTGGACACCCACAGACCCCGGTGCCGGCGCCCACCTCAGCGGGTGCCGGTGCCGGGCGCCGACGCGCGTCAGTCGGAGGTGCGCGCGTGCCGTCCACGCAGACCGGACACGACCGCGCCGAGGAGCGCGAAGACGACGAGCACCCAGAGGGCCGAGTGCATGCCGTCCATGAACGGCTCAAGACGATCCTCCGAGAGCCCGGTCGTCAGACCGCTGAAGATGCTGAAGAGGAGATCCGTGGGCACCACCGCGGTGACGATCATGAGCATCAGCGCGATCGAGATGACGGCCCCGGTGTTCTGGAGCATGGTCCGCGTGCCCGAAGCGATTCCGCGCCGATGCGGTGGGGCCGCACCCATCATCGCCGCCGTGTTGGGCGAGTTGAAGACACCCGAACCGACCCCGGCGATGCCCAGCCAGACCGCCGACTGCCAGAACGGACTCGTCACCTCGAGCGTCGTCATCCCCGCCATCCCGACCGCGGTGAGCACCATGCCGGCGACGGCCGGCGCGCGCGAGCCGTGACGGTCCGCCCACCATCCCGCGACGGGTGAGGCCACCAGCATTCCCGCGGCCAGAGGGATGAGCTTGATGCCGGCCGTGATGGGATCGTCACCCTGGGGACCCTGGAAGTAGAAGACGAACAGGAACATGAGCGCGAACCGCGCCAGACCGTTGAGGAACGCGGCGGTGGCGCACGTCCAGTAGATGCGGATCCGGAAGAGCGACAGGTCCAGCATCGGCGACTCGGTTCGAGCCTCGACGACGACGAACGCCGGCAGGAGGACCGCTGCGGCGACGAGCCCGATGATCACCATCGGGGCGCCCCACCCGTCGAGCCCCGCGTCGGACAACGCAAGGACGAGACCGGTCAGGCCGCCGAGTGCCAGGAGGTTCCCGCCGACGTCGTACGAGCGCCGCGTCTCCGGTCCGACGACCTCTCGCAGGACGACCGCGGCCCAGACCGTCCCGATGACACCGAGCGGGACGTTGAACCAGAACACCCACTCCCAGCCGAATCCGACCAGCCAGCCGCCGAGCACCGGGCCGATGACGAGCCCGACCGCCGCCACCATCACATTGGTCCCCATCGCGAGACCCAGTCGCTCCCGCGGGAACACGTCGGTCACGAGAGCCCCCGAGTTGGCGAACACGAACGCCCCGCCGACGCCCTGCGCGATCCGCCAGAGGATCAACGCCGTTCCCGAGTCGGCGAGACCAGCACCCAGTGACGCGAGGGTGAAGACCGCCATTCCCGCGACGTACAGGCGCTTCCGCCCGAACTGGTCCGCCAGGCGTCCCGCCGGAAGCAGCAGCACGGTGCTCGCGACCATGTACGCGAGGATCACCCATACGAGCGTCAGAAGCGATGTCCCGAGCGCCCGTTCGACATCCGGCAGAGCGATCAGCAGCGTCCCGCTGTTGACCGTCGCGAGGAACATTCCCAGGCTCGTCACCGACAGGACCCACCATGGATAGTGAGGATGGTCGGCTGACACTCCCGGTGTGCGGCGACGTACGCCGGACGGTGAGGTTGCGGAGGAGTTCGTCATGGTCCTAATATTTGTACTCTACAACTAATTTGGTGAACTCAGAAGCCCCGTATCGTCGATGGTGATCGCGACATCCACGTCGATCGGACACCGGATCATCCGCTCGGAGCGGTCTTCCGGCCCCATCTCACCGCATCCACAGCCGTCCCCATCGGGACACGTATTCCCCGCACGACGCGGGACGAATCGTCCACCCCTCCTTCCACGCCACGTCCCCAGCCGCGAACGTGCCGGCCCAAGACTCGGAGCATCCTGCACCCGTGTCGCGTCACCCCGTGCACACGGCCACGATTTGTCACAGGACCTCCACATCCGCCGATCACGACAACACACCCTCACGCAGGCATTTCCGCGTTGTCCAGACATCACACAGGCCCTACCACCACCACGATCATCTCCAGATTTTCTTTTTGGGTTTCATGGGTCCTCGAAGCAACCGTCCCGTCACCGTCCCCAACCGGCCCGTCGACGACCTCTCCTTCCAATGACGCCCGGACCGAATCGCTAGGATCCCCGGTCGAATGCGCCTCACCTGCCAACGTGACGAAATCGCCGGCAAGCTCGCTCTTGCCTCAAGAACCGCCTCATCGAAGAGCACCATCCCGATTCTCGGGCAGGTCCTCCTCACGGCCGATGAGGGCGTCGTCATGCTCTCGTCCACGGACATGGAGCTCTCGCTCCGCGTACCGGTCGACGCCACGATCGCGGACGCCGGATCCGTCGTGGTCCCGCGCCTCGCCACCGACATCGTGCGAACCCTCGCCGACGGACAGGTCGAGCTCGAGCATCGGGCCAACGAGGGCGTCGTCTCACTCAGCGGCGGCCAGTCCGCGTTCAC
Source organism: uncultured Bifidobacteriaceae bacterium (assembly GCA_964406645.1). Classification (GTDB taxonomy): domain Bacteria; phylum Actinomycetota; class Thermoleophilia; order Miltoncostaeales; family Miltoncostaeaceae; genus CALMEC01. The sequence goes on from CAYOSM010000015.1 coordinate 14,380, forward strand.
GCTCAACTGCCTCCAGGCCAGTGAGTTCCCGGACCTCCCCGCCGACGAGGGCGAGGGGATCACGATCCCGATCGAACCCTTCGTTCTCACCGCCGACCGCGTCGCCCGTGCGGCATCCCGTGACGACACACGTCCGGTGCTCACCGGTGTCCTCGTCCGCGTCGGCCCCGACGGCATCACCATGGTCGCCACGGACTCCTACCGGCTCGCGGTCATGCAGACGCCGCTCGAGTCGCCGCCGGCCGAGACGCGTGAGGCGATCGTGCCGGCCCGCGCCCTCCAGGAGGCGTCCCGCCTCGCCGGCGCGCTGAAGGCCGACGAGATCGAGCTCGTCATCGGCGAGTCCCAGGCCATCTTCCGGATCGGCGGGGCGAGGCTCATCAGTCGTCTCATCGACGGACAGTTCCCCGACTACCGCCAGCTCGTCCCCGAGCAGTTCGAGCACGAGGTCGTCTTCGACCGCGCCGAGCTCGGCGCCGTGCTGTCGCGCATCGGCGTTCTCGCTCAGCGCAGCGCCCCGGTCCGGCTCGCGTTCGAGCAGGGCCAGGTCACCGTGTCGGCCACCAGCGAGCAGCTCGGCGAGGGTCACGAGTCCCTGCCGGTCGCCTACAGCGGCGAGCCGTTCGAGATCGGCTTCAATTCCGAGTTCCTCCGGGACGGTGTCGACAACATCGGCGGTGACGAGCTCCGCGTCGGCCTCATCAGCCCTCTCCGACCGGGTCTCCTCCGAGGAGGCGACGACGGGTATCGCTACCTCCTCATGCCCATCCGTCTCAACGCCTGAGCGTTCCTCCTCGGCGTGGAGCGTCCGTCACCTGGAGGTGTCGGACCTCAGGTCGTGGGAACGCCTCAGCCTGGACGTCGGCGACGGCCTGATCGTCGTCAGCGGACCGAACGGCGCGGGGAAGACCTCACTCGTGGAGGCGGTCGCGTTCGGTCTCGTCGGGGTTTCACCGCGGACCGCGCGTGAGGCCGAGGCCATCCGCACCACGGCCACCGCGTTCCACGTCACCCTGGAGGTCGACTCCCCCGGCGGCCGGCAGCGTCGCGAGATGGGGTTCCAGCCGGGCCTCGGCCGACGGCTCCGCATCGACGGCGTACCGGTCCGATCGCTCGGTGACTGGCGGGCGTCCGGCTCCATCCTCGTGTTCCTGCCGGAGGAACTCCGCGCCGTCAAGGGTCCGCCGGCGGCGCGACGCCGTGTGGTGGACCGTCTGATCGAGGGCCTCGACCCCACCTACATCGCGACGTCGACCGCATACGCGTCGGCCATCAGTCAGCGCAACGCCCTGCTCAAGCGGATCCGTGCCGGGCTCACCGGCGTGTCGGGTCTCGCTCCCTGGGACCGGGCCGTCGCCGAGTTCGGCGCCGTCATCTCCGCCGCCCGTGCCCGGGCGATCGCGGATCTCGACCCCCTCTTCCGGCGATGGATGGAACGTCTCGGCGACGTGCCGGACGCGGCGCTCGTGTGGGAGCCGTCACCCTCCGCGCTGGGCGAGGCCGAACCGGCGGACTTCGAGGAGTTCCTCACGAAGCGGATCGCCGAGACGCGTGAACGTGACATGAAGGCCGCGCAGACCCTCTCCGGGCCGCACCGGGACGACGTCTGGATCGGGGCCGGCGACCAGGACCTCCGCCGGACGGGAAGTCAGGGCGAGCAGCGGACGGCCGTCCTCGCGCTCATCCTCGCGTGTCGCGACCGGCTGGCCGCCGAGGGCGTGCCGCCGATCCTCCTTCTCGACGACGTCCTCAGCGAGCTGGATCCCGAGCGTCGTCGCCGTCTGCTCGAGGCGGTGAGGGGTACCGGCCAGACCTGGGTGACGAGCGCCGATCCGGATGCGGCCGCGCTGGCGGCATCGGCCGGTGCGTCCTGCGTCCTCCACGTGACCCGGGGGCACGTCGATGTCGCGTAGGCGCTTCCGTCGCGAACCGATCGCCGTCTCGAGGCGTCTGCACCGCTGGCAGAACGCACCACCGTCGGACAGTCCGCTCGCGGCGGTGCGGGCGGCGTGGCCGAAGGCCGTCGGCCATGACGCGGCGCGGCAGACCACCGTGGTTCGCTGCAGCCGTGCCGGCGTGGTCACCGTGGCGTGCTCCTCCGCGGTCTGGGCCCAGGAGCTCGACATGCGCCGCGACCGCATCCTCATGACCCTCACCGACGCCCTGCCGGAGGCCGGCCTGGCCGGTGTCCGATTCGTGATCGGCGACCACGTCATGCCCGCGGAGACGGGTCCGAGCGGCCCCACCGCGGTCGCTCCGACAGCCCGGGAACGGGCCCAGGCGGACGCCGAGACCCCCCAGATCTCGGATTCTGCGCTGCGCGAGCTCTTGGTGCGCGCCCGGGCCGCCCAGATTGCTCTTCTCCGTCAACAAAAGTCCCTGCAAAGAGCGCAGAAACCGGGGCGTCGCAGCCGACGCGCTTGATACGTTTAGCGGGTCCCCACCACTAGGAGACCGTGACGACGCCGAACGATCAAGCAACCACCTCAACGAGTTATGACGCCCAGGACATCACCGTCCTCGAGGGCCTTGAGGCGGTCAGAAAACGCCCCGGTATGTACATCGGTGACACGACCCAGCGCGGGTTGCATCACCTGGTCTACGAGATCGTCGACAACAGCGTCGACGAGGCCATGGCGGGGTACTGCGACCACATCGACGTGACGCTCCACCCGGACGGGTCGTGCACCGAGTCGGACAACGGACGCGGCATCCCGGTGGCCGTGATGGAGGGCCAGGGCGGCAAGAGCGCCCTCGAGGTCGTCCTCACGGTGCTTCACGCGGGCGGCAAGTTCGGAGGCGACGGCTATAAGGTCTCCGGTGGTCTCCACGGGGTCGGTGTCTCCGTCGTCAACGCACTCTCGGAGGAGCTCCACGCCGAGGTCCGGCGTGACGGTCACGTCTGGCGCCAGAGCTACTCCCGCGGCGGGTTCGCGGAGGGGCCGATCCAGAAGGGCGAGCCGACCGACCGTACGGGCACGCAGATCTCGTTCAAGCCGGACGCGGACATCTTCCCGGACCCCGAGTTCGACTACGACACCCTTGCCCAGCGTTTCCGCGACACGGCGTTCCTCACCAAGGGCCTCACCATCCGCCTCGTTGACGAGCGCGGCGAAGGGCGCTCGGACACGTACTTCGCCGAGGGCGGCATCGTCGACTTCGTCCGTCATCTCAACGAGCGCGGACGCGACGCCCTCCACAAGGACGTCATCTACTTCGACTCGGAGGGCCCGGAGGGCACCATCGAGGTCGCCATGCAGTGGACCGGAGGGTTCACCGAGGCGGTCCACAGCTACGCCAACAACATCAACACGCACGAGGGCGGCACGCACCTCTCCGGCTTCCGCACCGCGCTCACCGGCACGCTCAACGCGTACGCGCGCGAGAAGGGCTTCCTGAAGGAGAAAGAGGACAACCTCGACGGCGCCGACACGCGTGAGGGTCTCACGGCGATCATCTCCGTCAAGCTCCGCGAGCCGCAGTTCGAGGGGCAGACCAAGACCAAGCTCGGCAACTCCGAGATCCAGGGCTTCGCGGCGCGCGTCGTCAACGAGCGGTTCCGCGAGTACCTCGAGGAGCATCCCGCCGAGGCGAAGATCATCGCCAACAAGGCCATCTCCGCGGCGCAGGCCCGGCTGGCCGCCCGCAAGGCCCGCGATCTGGCACGCCGCAAGGGCGTCCTGGACACGGCGCTCCCGGGAAAGCTCCACGACTGTTCGGACCGCGATCCCGAGGGCACCGAGATCTTCCTCGTCGAGGGCGACTCCGCCGGCGGCTCGGCGGTGCAGGCCCGTCAGGCCAGCTTCCAGGCCATCCTCCCGCTGCGCGGGAAGATCATCAACGTCGAGAAGGCCCGCTTCGACAAGGTGCTCTCCAACACCGAGATCCAGGCCATCATCGGCGCGATGGGCACGGGCATCGGCGAGGAGTTCACGCTCAGCAAGGCCCGGTACCACAAGCTCATCCTGATGACGGACGCCGACGTGGACGGGGCGCACATCCGCACCCTCATCCTCACGTTCCTGTTCCGGCACATGCCCGCCCTCATCGAGGCCGGCTACGTCTACATCGCCTGTCCTCCCCTGTACAAGGTCAAGCAGGGCAGCCAGGAGCAGTACATCGAGAAGGAGCCGGAGCTCGAGGAATGGCTCCTCGAGCGCAACGCCGGCGACATCCAGGTGCACCCCGCCGAGGGCGCGGCGATCTCGATGTCCAAGACCCGGTTCCAGCGCTATCAGCGCCTGCTCCGCGAGCACGACGGATGGGCCTCCGCGCTCCGCAGCACCCACGCCCCCGGGGTGGTCGACTTCCTCCAGATCACCGGTCTCATCGACCGGGAGCCCGCGGACCTCGACGATCTCGCCGATCTGGTCGCACGCGCGACCACGTCCACCAGCACCCTGTCGGTCGTCTCCAAGGACGAGGCGCGCGGCGTGGTCCAGGCGCGCTCGGTGGAGACCCGTACCGGTGAGGCGCGCACCGCGTCCATCCCGCTCGACATCTTCGAGACCCGCGACCTCCTCAAGCTCCGGCAGGCGCGCGCGGCGCTTCGCGAGCAGGTCGGCGACGCGCCCTTCGTGGTCCGTCGCGGAGCGCGTTCCCGCGAGGCCGCGTCGTTCGACGCGCTCGCGGCGACCATTCTGGAGCTGTCCCGCGAGGGCATCCAGCTCAGCCGCTTCAAGGGCCTCGGGGAGATGAACTTCGAGCAGCTCTGGGAGACCACCATGGATCCCGAGCGCCGCGTCCTCCAGCGGGTCGACCTCGAGGACGCCGCGGCGGCCCACGACCTCTTTTCGATCCTCATGGGCGATCAGGTCGAGCCCCGGCGCGAGTTCATCGAGACCAACGCCCAGAAGGTGAAGAATCTTGACGTCTAGTGGTGATTTGCGGCCATCGAGCCGCGTCGTAGACGTCCGCGGCTGCCCGGAATCGGGCAGAGCCGCCGCATCCGGCCGTGGGAAGAATGAGGTGATCCGCTAGTGGCGATCGATCGACACGGACGCATCGAGCCGCGCGACCTCGGTGTCGAGATGAGCACGTCGTACCTCGACTACGCGATGAGCGTGATCGTGGGACGTGCGCTGCCCGACGTGCGCGACGGCCTCAAGCCCGTCCACCGCCGCATCCTCTACGCCATGAACGAGCAGGGCCTCCAGCCGGAGCGCTCCTACGTCAAGTGCGCCAACGTCGTCGGCGAGGTGATGGGTAAGTTCCATCCGCACGGCGACAGCGCCATCTACGACGCGCTCGTCCGTCTGGCCCAGCCGTTCTCGACGCGCTACCCGCTGGTCGACGGCCAGGGCAACTTCGGGTCCAACGACTTCCCCGCGGCGGCGATGCGGTACACCGAGGCCAAGCTCACGCGCATGGCCACGGAACTCCTGCGCGACATCGACGAGGACACCGTCGACTTCGCACCCACGTATGACGACAAGGGCAAGGAGCCCATCGTCATGCCGTCCCGTTTCCCGACGCTCCTGGTCAACGGTGGTGCGGGTATCGCGGTCGGCGTGGCCACCAACATCCCGCCGCACAATCTGGGCGAGGTCGTCGACGCGACCGTCGCGATGATCGACGATCCGGCCATCAGCGTCGAGGACCTCATGCAGCACGTGCAGGGTCCCGACTTCCCCACCGGCGGATTCATCGTCGGCCGGTCCGGCATCGCGGACGCCTACCGTTCCGGCCGCGGCCGGGTCGTCATGCGGGGTCGCGCGCACAACGAGCCGCTCAAGCACGGCAAGAACGCCATCATCTTCACCGAGCTGCCGTATCAGGTCGGCACCGCCGACTTCGTCAAGAAGATCGCGGAGCTGGCCAAGGACAAGGTCATCCCGGAGATCTCCGGTCCCGACGACGTCCGCGACGAGAGCGGCCGCGACGGCATGCGCGTCGTCATCGAGCTGAAGCGCGACGCCGTCCCGAAGGTCGCGCTCAACAAGCTCTACAAGCACACCCAGGCGCAGACCACCTTCGGCGTCAACGCGGTCGCACTGGTGGACGGAACCCCCAAGGTCCTGGGTCTCCGCGACTTCATCCGCCACTACCTCGACCACCAGCGCGAGGTCATCACGCGCCGGTCGCGCTTCCGTCTCAACCGCGCCGAGCAGCGGGCCCACATCCTCGAGGGCCTGCTCATCGCCCTCCAGAACCTGGACGAGGTCATCGCCCTCATCCGGTCATCGCCCGATCCCGAGACGGCGCGCCACGAGCTCATCTCCCGGTTCGACCTCACCGAGGTCCAGGCACGCGCCATCCTCGACCTCCGTCTGCAGCGGCTGACGCAGCTCGAGGCCGGCAAGATCGAGGAGGAGCACGCACAGCTCCTCGAGACGATCGCGGAGCTCCGCGCCATCCTCGGCGACGAGTCCAAGGTGTACGCGATCATCCGCGAGGACCTGCTCGAGATCAAGGAGAAGTACGGCGACGAGCGCCGCACCGAGGTCGTTCCGGCCGAGGGTGAGATCGACATCGAGGATCTCATCGCCGAGGAGGAGATGGTCATCTCCATCACCAGCTCGGGCTACATCAAGCGTCTGCCCGTCTCCACGTACCGTGCGCAGCGACGCGGCGGGAAGGGGCTGCGCGGGACGAAGGTCAAGGACGACGACTACGTCGACCACCTTTTCATCGCATCGACGCATGACTGGCTCCTGTTCTTCACGAACCAGGGCCGCGTCTATCGCCAGAAGGTGCACGAGCTGCCGCAGGGAGCACGTGACGCGCGCGGCCGGCACATCGCCAACGTCCTGGCCCTCAAGCCGGACGAGGAGGTGCGCCAGGTCTTCAACACCCGCGACTACAGCGAGGGCAAGTACCTGCTGCTCGCCACCCGCGACGGGATGGTCAAGAAGACCGAGTTCACGGCGTACGACACCATCCTCAAGGAGGCCGGCATCATCGCCATCCATCTCGTCGACGACGACGAGCTGATCGGCGCGGCGCTCACGGGTGGTGACGACGACGTCCTCTTCGTCTCCGCACGCGGCCAGGCGGCCCGGTTCCACGAGGACCAGGCGCGACCCATGGGGCGTGACACGCGCGGTGTGCGGGCGATGACCCTCAAGCCCGAGGACCGCGTGCTCTCCGTGTGCGTGGCCAACGACGAGGAGGACCTCCTCGTGGTCACCGGCAACGGGTACGGCAAGCGCACCCCGATGGCGGACTACCCCCGGAAGGGCCGGCCCACCCAGGGTGTCCGCACGATCAAGGTCTCCGATCGGAAGGGTGAGCTCGTCACGGCCCGTCCGGTCCGCGACGGTCAGGAGCTCCTGCTCATCTCGCAGTTCGGGCAGATCATCCGCATCGCGGTGGACTCGATCCGGCGCATGGGCCGCTCGACCGAGGGCGTGCGCCTCATGGTCATGCGTGACGAGGACCAGGTGTCGGGCATCGCGCCCGTCGAGGAGGGATCGGACGTCCCCACCATGGAGGACGAGGCGGAGGCCGGCGCGATCGAGGAGATCGCCGACGCCACCGACGCCGCGGACGACGCGGAGGCCGACTCGGAGGAGTAGGACCGCCGCGGGTCCTGGTCCCGGGTGACCGGGACCCGCAGCCGGACGTGTGACGGTGCGGGATCGCTCCCTGCCGTACGGCGAATCTGGTCGCCCGGATCGTGCTGCGACGGCCTGGTGCCTGACACCTGGCCGTCGCTGACTACCGGACGATTCGACGGATTGTCCGTGATTGCAGGCACTTCCCGTATGCGGCCGAAACAGCGACAGCGTGGTGCCTGACACCTGGCCGTCGCTCGCTTGGCGGGACGGGTGTCGTCACACGGCCGCCCGCGACGTACTCTTGGGTCATGGACATCCTGTGGTCGAACGAGTACGTGACCCGGCGCGACGCCCTCACGCGGTCCGCACGTGAATCCCGGGTCAGGGCCGTCGAGGGTGCCGCACGTGCCGCGGTGCTGACCGATCGCCGATTCGCCCCCGCTCATGTCCGGTCGTCTGCGGCCCGGTTCTTCCGCGAGGTCCAGGCCGGGTGGACGGACGTCGACCGCACACGACTCGCCCGGCTCGTCGTCCCTGAGCTCCTCGAGCAGTGGGAGGTGCTCTTCGCGGACTACCGCGAGAAGGGCTGGACGAACATCGTCGCCGTCCACGAGGTCGCCGTCGAGTACGTGGGCCTTCGGAACGGCGGAGCCTCCGGACCGGATCGCGTGGTCGCCCGCATGAGCGCCCACACCGACGACTACGTCCTCGACTCGTCCGGTGCCGTCATTCCCCACAACGGGAATCCCGGGAGGGAGGCGTGGCTTCGTGAGTACTGGACGCTCGCCCCGGAGGGAGACGGGTGGCGTCTCATCTCCATCGAGCAGGACGAGGAGGGCGAGCACAACCTCGCCGACCCGCTCGTCCCGCTGCCACCCGCGCCGTCCACCGGGCCGTGACCGGCGCCCGCGTCCCGAGCCGAGCTCTCCTGATCCCTCTCAGGCCGCAGGGTCGTCGTGACCCGTCGGATCGACATGAGATGCCGCACCGAGGGGCGGGCAGCGTCGGTTCCGTGTCTCCGATGCGGACGCTTCCTCGGCCGTTCGTCGATGGGCGGTTCGCCCGCCGGCCCACGAGCGGAACCCCCGACCCGGGGACACTAGAATGGCGAGTGTGATGCGGCCCCTCATCACCATGCGTCGCCTGCGTGCCCTCGTGCTCGCCGGCCTCTTCGCGCTCATCCTCATCCCGCAGTCTGCGTTCGGAGCCGCCGGTGGCGGCAGCGGTGGCTTCGGCGGTGGCGGCGGCGGAGGAGGCGGTGGCGGTTTCGGTGGTGGCGGCGGAGGTGGAGGCGGCTTCGGCGGAGGGGGCGGCGGATACGGGGTGGGGTACAACCTCGGTCCACGGGGCACGCTGATCGCGTTCGGTCTGATCATCGGCTTCTTCGTCGTCGTGTGGATCCTCGGGCAGATAGCGGCCCGTGCCGCCCGGCGCGCTGCGACATGGTCGCGTGAGCACGCCGTGTTCCGCGACAGGAAGACGAAGGCGGCACGCGAGAAGCGCCGTCGTGAGATCGCGACCGCATCCGGCACCGCTGCCGGCGACGACCCGTACTTCGCCGAGGCGGCGGTCCTCACCGATGCGGACGACCTCTTCCGGCGGGTTCAGGAGGCGTGGCAGGCCGGCGACACCGCGACGCTCGACGGCCTGGTGGGACGCGACCTCATGGTGGAGTGGATGAAGCGCCTCGACGACTACCGCCGTCGCGGATGGGTGAACCTCGTGGGGGTCCACGAGCTCGGTGTCGAGTACGTCGGACTCGACAACCGCGACGCCGACGCCGACGACCGCGTGGTCGTCCGGATGTCCGCCCGCATGGACGACTACGTCCGCGACAACTTCGGCCGGATCATCCCCCACAACGACAATCCGGGCACGGAGTCCTGGCTTCGCGAGTACTGGACGCTCGCCCCCGAGGGGCGCGGGTGGCGTCTCATCTCGATCGAGCAGGACGAGGAGGGCGAGCACAACCTGTACGCCCCGATCGTCGCCCTGCCGGACGAGGACGTCGAGGGCATCCGCGACACGGCCGCCGTCGAGCACGCGCAGGAGAACGCCACCTCCGCTGGCACGGATCTCGGCTCGCTCATCGACGTGGACTTCGACGACGACGCCGAGCTGCAGGCGCGCGACCTCGCACTCGTCGACGGACGGATCGATCCCGACGTCATCACCGTGTCGGTCCGTCGCCTCGTGACCGCGTGGGCCGAGGCCATCGACGGCGACGACGGACCGATGCTCGAGATCGCGCCGCGAATGGTGGTCGACGAGATCCTCCAGCCGGCGGGGCCGTCGTCCCGGCTCGTCGTGCGCGGTCCGCGGGTACGCGAGGTCGTCGTGCGGAAGATCCTCCCGGAGAAGCCCGTCTGCGTCATCGTCGACGTCCGCATGGAGGGCGTGCGCTATGTCGAGGATCGGGACACGACCGTCGTGATCTCGGGGGACCCCCGTCGCCGCGTGGCATTCGTCGAACGGTTCGTGCTCCGGCTCTCGGATGACGATCCGACCGTCCCCTGGCGTGTCTCCCAGACCCAGGTGCTCAGCCGGACCGGACGGAGCTGAGGCTCCGGTGATCGACCGTCCACACCGGACGTCGTCGATCACCGTCATCGACCACGATCGCACCGCCCCCCGCTCTGGTCCTCGGAAGCGGCATCGGAGGGTCGTGCGGACAGGTGTATGATTTCTCACATTTTCATACCGGAAAGTTTCGGTTTGAGCGCTATCCTTTCCGGGCATTCCACGCGACCAAGGAGTGGTGACGTGACGGAGTGGGCGGTGCATACGGGTGACGTGCTGCACGGATGGGCGAGCCGTCGGTGACCCCGACGCCGGGCTCCTCCGCGTCGCGCGACGCCGATCGCCTTCTTCTGGCGCCGCTGGGCGAGCTCGAGTCACGGCCCGCTCGCTGGACCACGACGGACCCCTACCGTGCCACCCGGGCGGCGGGCTTCCTCTTCATCCTCGCCGGGGTCGTGCTCTTCGGGAGCACCGTGCTCGAACACGCCATCGGAGTGGTCCGCGACGAGGCCGTCCTCGATCTGTCGATGGTCTTCGTGGTGGTCGCACCGCTCGCGGTGGTCGTGACCGGCGTCGGTGTGATCCTCGGCCTCCTGGCGCGACGTGTGCCACCGACCGCCGCGCTGATCGGCCCCCTCGCCGGCATCGTCGTCATCCTCACCCTCAACCTGCTGACCAACGACGCGACGGCGGGCGCACAGGCCGCGTTCCTGCTTCCGGTCGTCTATGCCGCCGCCTACCTCGAACGTGATGGCGTCATCCTGGTCGTCGCCACGACGGTGGTCGGCCTCCTCGTCGTGTCCATCGTGGTGCTGCCCGCCGCGGCCGCATACCACGACGCCGTCATCTGCTCGGTCATCGTCGTCCTCGTCGCGGTGTCCGTCGCCCAGGCGCGCGCCCTTCGCGAGCGCGGCCTCTCCGAACTCCGCCGGCGTGCCGACATCGACTCGCTCACCGGCACGTTTCTCCGCCACGTCCTCGACGGCGCGACGCACCGGCTGGTCGACCGGTCGGCGCCGCCGGAGGGGTCGGCGCTCATCATCGTCGACGTCGACCACTTCAAGGAAATCAACGACGGCGAGGGCCACACCGTCGGTGACGCGGCCCTCCGGCATGTGGCGGACGTCCTTCGTCGCAACGTCCGTCCGTCCGACGTCACCAGCCGGGTGGGCGGGGACGAGTTCGCGGTCCTCCTGCCGGGCTGCACCCGGGCCGCGGCTCTGGCCCGTGCCGAGGGCGTCCTGAGTGAACTCCGCAAGGAGCCGCTCGTCATCGGCGACCGCCGGATCGTGCTGTCCGCCAGCGTCGGCGTGGCCCACTGTCCGGACGACGCACACGAGATCCACGACCTGTACCAGGCGGCCGACCGCGGGCTCTATCAGGCGAAGCGCGGCGGCCGGAACCGACTGGGGGTCCCGGCATGATCGCGGTCCCGCGACGCGGCGGGTGGTTCGGCGGCCTCGCCACCCGCGAGCCGATGAAGGCGGCGAGCGCCGCCAGTCTCCTCATGGCGGTCGGGGCGCTTCTCCTCTTCGTCAAGAACGCATCGGCCCAGCTGATGTTCGGCTCGCCCGAACCCGACGGACGGGTGGTGTCGACGCTCGAGTTCACCCTCACCACGATCGTGGTGCCCATCTCCGTACTCCTGATCGCCGCGGCGATCCGCCGCAGCCGCGTTGCCGGGGCCCCGTACACGGGGCTGGCCGCCGCGCTCACCATGGTCATCCTCCTGACGGTGGTCATCGTCGGCTCCGGTGATGACTCCGCGGGCGCCCAGATCTTCTTCGTGCTCCCCGTCATCTGGTCCGCGTTCTATCTCCGGCCGCTGGGATTCGTCGTCGTCGCGCTCGCGGCGGCCGCGGCCATGGTCGTCATCGCGCAGGCCGTGACCACGGGCGGCATCGCGGGGGGCGGCGCGCTCTTCCTGATCGCCTCGATCCTCACCGCCGGCGTCCTCATCTTCCGCGAGCGGAGGGCGGCGGACGTCATGGAGGAGCTCCTGGAGGTCCAGGCCAACACCGACGGCCTCACCGGCCTCGCCACCCGCCGCGTGCTCGACGCCGCGCTCGCCGACCGGCTGGCGTCCGAGGAGGCCCGGGACCTGAGCCTCCTCGTGATCGACATCGACCACTTCAAGTCCGTGAACGATTCCGGTGGACACGCGACGGGCGACGCGGCTCTCCGCGCGATCGGCGCCCTCATCGGCCGGGCCGCGGCACCGGGCGACGTCGCCTGCCGGATGGGCGGCGACGAGTTCGCCCTTCTCGTGTCCGGCGCGCGCCGGGACGAGGTCCACCGGGTCGCGGAGGACATCGGCCGCGAGGTGCGCGAGATCTCCGGGCCGGCCGGCTCGGGGGTCTCCGGCGACGGCGCGCTCTCCGTGAGCATCGGCGTCGCGCACGCACCCCAGGACGCGACGGACGTCGCCGCGCTCTACGAGGCCGCCGACCGTCGTCTCTACGTCGCCAAGGCACGCGGACGCGGATGCGTGGTCGTCGTCGACCGCGCCGAGTAGCGAGGTCTCACGAGGCGCTCCCGCGTGTGAGGTGTGACGCGCCCCGAGGCCGCCGGTCCGCCTCGCGCCCCTGAGACGAGATCACCGTGATCCGACGCGGCGTGACCATCACCCGGGACACGTGCGGTCGCGCTCGGATGTGGCATCGCGGCGGATGAGGCGATCGGAAACCCGCCGTCCGGCGGGCCGTCACCCACGCATGGAGTGCGACGTCACCGGGTCCATCGCCGCCCGTCGTCCGGACGAGGGTCACGCGGGCTCAGACACCCGCGGCTTCGCCCCTACTCGTAGACGATGACGTCCGGAGCGGGATCCAGGCTCATGACCTCCTGAGGGGTCATGACGCGCTGTCCGTACTCCACGTCCTCTTCGTAGAAGAGCTTGAAGCCGTAGGGGAAGACCTTGCCGCGCTCCGGGCTCGTGATGCTGGCGTAGGTCGCCGTCTTCTGCTCCGGGGTGCCGAACCCGTCGACGTTGAACGCGATGGCGACGCCGGGACGGTCGACCACCTGCGAGCGGTCCTTGAGCTGGTAGTCCTTGAACTGGTGGACGATGAGGACCTTCTGGGGGAGGTTCTTCTCATCGACGATGTCCTGGACGTACTGCGACACCTCGTTGATGTCCTGGGCGGTGATGGTGCCGATGACCTTGCCGGGGATCTTGTCCTTCGGCACCGACCACTCCGGGTCGAGGGCGAGGGAGACGTCCGGCATCTCGAGGTACTTGCGCAGCGCCCGGACCTCGTCCATCCACTCGGCGTGACCGGGCTGGATGTCGAGGATGAGGATGGCGCCGGCCTGGCGTGCCGCGGAGAGGTACTGGTCGATGGCCTCCTCGCTGTAGCGCGAGCTGTAGAGGCCGTTCGACGACGGGACGTCGTGCGCGATCGTCGCGATCAGCTCGAGCGCGGGCATGACCGGCTTGTCGCCGAGGTCATACGCGGGCACGACGTTGGACACGAGCCGGTCGGCCGCCTGCGTCGGCGTGCCGACTCCGAGGTCGCCGAGGCGTGATGAGTTGCTGAGCGGTGCGCCGAACGTGGCCACGAGCCGGAACGTCGGCAGAAGGGTCCGGTGCCCGTCGCGGTACGTGGCCCCCTGGGGCTCGGTGGAGGTTTCCTGCGCGCCGGCCTGGCTGCGCTTGTCGGGGCCCAGGAGGTTCGTCGCGCTGACGGCGACGAGCCCGACCATGGCCGCAACGACGATCGCCGCTCCTATGCGGCGTCGGCGAACCTGCCGTCGGCGCGCCCTGCGGCGCTCGACTCGATCATCACGATGGAATTCCACGGACCGTGGATCATTCCACGTTCCGGGGAAAAACACAAAGGAACGGTCACGAAACCGTCAAATGTCCCGGGGCTAGGAGGCCTTCTGGGACCTCCGCTGATCGTCACCCTCCGTGTTCGACGTGTCGTCACCGGAATCCTCCCCGGCCTGCGCCACCCTCCGGAGTCCGGCCTGCTCGATCGACAGTTGATCGCGTTCGCGCGGCGAGCCCGGTGCGGCGGGCGGAGTCTCCGCATCCGGTGGGGACGCCGCAAGACTGGCCTTGAGCGCCGCCATCAGGTCCACGACCGGTGCCGGCTCGGCGACGTCCTCGGCGAGGATCGGCTCCTGGCCGTCCGCCTTGGCTTCGAGGAACGCGAGGAGCGAGGCACGCGTCTCATTGGTGTACTTGGATGCGTCGAAGTCGTGGGTGAGCGCGTCGATCAGCTGGTCGGCCATCGTGAGCTCCTCGTCGCGCACCTCGACCGCGGCGACGCGGTCGGCGATCTCCGCCCGCTCGTCGAGGCGCAGGTCGTCCACGTAGTGGAGGGTCTCGATGGCCAGGGCGCCCCCGACCGGACGCATCAGCACCAGGTGCTCCTTGGTGGAGAGCACGAACCGGCCGATGGCGGCCCGCCCGGAGCGCTCCATGGCCCGCAGGAGGAGGGCGTAGGGTCGCTCTGCGCGCTCCTGCGGCTCGACCCAGTAGGTCCGCTCGTAGAAGACGGGGTCCACCTCGGAGGCGTCGACGAACTCGAGGATCTCGATGGTGCGCTCCTGCTTGGCGGCGAACCGCGCCAGCTCGTCGTCCTCGACGGTGACGAAGCGTCCCTTCGAGACCTCGTATCCCTTGACGAGGTCGTCCGGGCCGACCTCACGGTCCGTGATGGGGTCCCAGCGCTTCTGCCGGACCGGCACGAGCGACTCGCGGGACAGGTTGCGGAAGCTCACATCCTTCCGCTGCTGGGCGTTCCCGATCGCCACGGGAATCGTCACGAGCCCGAAGCTGATGAAGCCCTTCCAGATCGCGCGCACTGGCCTCTCCCCTCGTGTTGGGCGTCGATTCTCGCAAATCGGGAGACCGAACGGGAGGATCGGAGGCGGGTACGGACCCATGCGTTCCGACCACCTCCCGGTGTCGCTCGGGTTCCGGCCCATCTCGGTGGACCGCCCGATCCGGCCCTCGCCATGGTGCGTGCATCCGCCGTGGTGGCCGAGAGGTGTACGCCCGTCGTGAGATGCGCGTGGTGTCGTCGAGCGCGGCGCTCGGGGCCGTTCGGGCCGCTGCGTTCAAGGGTGGCGGACCGTCGATCCTCAGAGAACCTCTGCCTCTCGGACAGCCGGAAACCCCCACCGGATGGTTAGTCAGCTATCCATCTGACACCCCCACAATTATTGGTTAGCACTTATTAAAAACTCATGATAAACTACCTAATCGTCCAGGTTCCCTCTTGACTTTTGGGGGTGGCCTGCTGCCAGAGAATGAGCTCTAATCCGACGTGATCCAGCGGTACGGCAAGGATGCTTTCCGCCTCTGGTGTTCATCCCGCCGGCGTTTCCGAACGTACCGACACTCAACCCCCATTTCGCCGCATCGTCCTCCGGTCGCATGACGTGACCACGGATGGTCGCGGTGGCCCGAATCCATGCACTTCTTCCGCTTCCTCATCCCGATAGACGACTCCCGGCCCCGGGCACGGGGGTGCGTACCCGCATGAGGAATCGCCGACGCCGGAACGCGGCCAATCGACGTCAGAGCGTCGTCCTCGTCACCGAGGGGGCATATCCGTACGCCCAGGGCGGCGTCACCACATGGTGCGACCAGCTGATCCGGGGGCTCCCGGAAGTCGACTTCGTCGTCGCCGCGGTGTGCGGAACCGGACGAGAAGACCCCGTCATCGCGCTTCCGGGCAACGTCACGGCGGTTCAGCCGATACCGGTCTGGGGCCCCGCGCGTCAGGCGGGTTCGCGCCTGCGGCGGCGTCGCAAGCGCCGGGTCACCGAGCTCCACCGGCGACTGATCGAAACCATCTACCTGGAGGATCCGCGCAGCGGTGTCCGTGAGTTCCTGGACATCCTCCGCGAGCTCCAGGCGCTGAACCGGCGCTACAACGTGGGGCACGCCATGCGGTCGGAGAGTGCGGTCGTCGCGTTGCACGACGTCATTTCCCGGCGCCGCCCGGAGGTCCGCCGGGAGAGGTTCCTGCGTCGCCACCCTCTGTCGGATGCGCTCCGCGCGAACGATCTCCTCGACCACTTCCTGCGCGCACTGTGGGCTCCGCCGATCCAGGCGGACCTGGTCCACTGCGTCTGCGACGGCCTTCCCGTCCTCCAGGCCCTGGCCGCAAAGTGGTCCCACAACGTCCCGTACATCCTCAGCGAGCACGGCGTCTACATGCGCGAGCGGTATCTCGCGGCCGACGTCGACGACCACCCGTTCGAGGTGCGCGACTTCGTGCTCCGCTTCATGCGCCTGCTCGTGCTGGGCGGATACCAGGAGGCCGCGGTCATCACCCCGGTGTGCTCGTTCAACCGGCGATGGGAACTCCGTCTCGGAGCCGATCCCGACGTCATCGAGCCCATCTACAACGGGATCGACCCGGGCCGGTTCCCGCTCGCCGGTCCTGAGCCCGATGTACCGACGATCACCTGGGTCGGACGCATCGACCCGCTGAAGGACGTCGAAACCCTGATCGCCGCGTTCGCCGGCGTCCACACCGCCATCCCCGAGGCGCGTCTGCGCCTCTTCGGCCCGGTGCCCCACGGCAACGAGGCGTATGCGGAGCGCTGCCACGCCCTCGTGCACCGCCTGAAGCTCGACGACGTGATCACCTTCGAGGGGCCCACCAGCGATGTGGCCTCGGCCTACGCGTCGGGCCACACCGTGGTCCTGTCGTCACTGTCCGAGGCATTCCCGTACACGGTCATCGAGACGATGGCGTGTGGTCGCGCACCCATCGGCACGGACGTCGGCGGGGTGGCGGAGGCCATCGGGGACGCCGGCCTGATCGTCCCGCCCCGCGACCCGTCGGCCATGGCCGAGGCGTGCATCCTCATGCTCACGGACGACGAGCTCCGCAACGACTGCGCCACCCGGGCGCGGGAGCGGGCACTCGAACAGTTCACCCTCAACGGCTTCCTCGCCACGTATCGCGAGGTCTACAACCGCTACCTCACTCCGGACGACATCACCTTCGCCCGTGCCGGTCGCGCCGTGCGGGAGCGCGAGCCCGTCGCGGTCGGACAGGTGGCATGAGCGCGGCGTTCACGTCAACGGATCCCGGGTCCGCGACGGGTGTGCTCACCCCGCCGACCCCTCTGCATGGTCGTCATCTGGCGAACCACCGCTGGGAGCGACGCGCCGGCGATGCGATCGGCGATCTGAGCCGGACCCTGGGAAGCGTCACGACGTCCGCGGTCGACGCGTTCGAGATCGCGGCCGCGATCGAGGCGTACGGCATCAACGACGGCATGGCCCGTCGCGACTTCGGATGCGCCGACGTCTTCGACCTGGCCGAGGTGATCTTCAAGCGCACGCCCCTCCACCCGACCAGTCGCACCTTCAAGTTCGAGTACGACCCCATCGGCCGACGCCGCCTTCTCCGTGGTCTCCTGTTCGCCCTTCCCGGCGTGCTGTTCTTCCCGTTGGCGCGTCTGGTCGGCAGCGATGCCGCGGCCGCCGTCTTCATCGTCGTGACGCTGATCGGATGGATCGCCAGCCAGGGCGTCTCGTCGCTCGCCCATCTCCAGGGCACCCGCGTGGGCCTGTCCGCGATGCGCGGTGTCCTTCGCGCCGCGCTCGTGATCGGCTCCGGTGCCGTCATCCTGGGCGGCATCTTCGCCGTCATATTCGGCGTGGATCCCACGCTCGTCGTGGCATCCGGGGCGCAGATCATCTATCTGCTGGGGGCGATCGTGCTCCTCACCCTTGACCGCGATCAGCGGATCACCAAGATCCTCTTTCCGGCGACGGTCGCGGCGGTGGCACTCATGTTCCTCGCGAGCGGCATCGAGTGGCTCGCCCCGTCGGTGGTCGTGTTCGCGGCCCTCGCCCTGGCCGCCGCCGCGATCGACGAGACCGCCGATTGCGTCTGGACAGGGGTCAGTGCCGCGGACGTGGGACGCAGCCTCACGATGGCGTTCTACGGGTTTCTGCTCGGAGGCCTGATCGCCTCGCCGATCGTGCTCCTTCTCATCGACGACGCGCCGGTCTCGCTCTGGCTCGGTGCCGCCGCGCTGCCGGTCACCCTCAGCATGGGTGCGGCCGAACGACGCTTCGTCGAGTTCAGGATCTCCAACCGCGAGGATCTTCAGCGCACCTACACGACCGACCGCTACGCCCATCAGGTCAGCCGGCGGTTCGTCCACGCGATCTCCGGGTACGCGCTCCTTCTTGTCGCCCTGACCGGAATATTCCTGGCCGTGGGATCGCTGTTCGGCACACCCGACCGCCACGCCCTGATCATCATCGGCGCCTACATGGTCCTCGGGATCGGGATGTACGCCGCTCTCATCGTCGCCAACTCCGGAGGCGCCAGCCGCCTCAGCCTGATCCTCCTTCCCGCCCTCGCGGCCTACGTGGTGGTCGGCGGCGCGTGGCCGTTCCTGATCCTGGCGGGCGTCGTCAGCGTCATCTTCGTCATCTTCGGACTCGTCGCCAGCCGCCATGTGACGGCAGCCCGATGAACGTCGCGTGCGGACCGCAGACCGGTGTCGCGACGGCCGTCACGGTCGGCGTACCCGCGTACTTCTCACCGGTCCACGACGCCGACGAGTGGGCCAAGCTCGCGGATCTGCCGCCGGGCTCGGTCGTCGTGATCAACCCGGACTCGGGACCGCTCCACGGCATGGCCGGCGACTACGGCACGGCCGTGGCCGACCTGCAGGACGCGGGGATGCGCGTCTACGGGTACCTCACCCTCGCCTACGGCGACCGCGACTTCGACGTGGTCGCGCCCGACGTCGACATGTACCTGGCCGAGCTCGGCGTCGACGGCGTCTTCCTCGATCAGGCGTCGTCGTCGCTGCGCGATCTCGGTCCGGCGCTTCTCGTCTCGTCCACGTATCGCCCGCGGGGACTCGCGGTGGCGCTCAACCCCGGGCAGCCGGTGGTCCCGGCCCTCGTGTTCGACCGCTTCGACGAGGTGGTCACGTTCGAGGGTGTCTTCGAGGACTATCTCGCCGCCGACCTGCCGGGTCGCCCGTTCGAGATCGGAAGTGAGTGGCACCTCGTCTACGGCGTGCCCTCCCATCGGGCGTCCGACGTTGTGGCCCTCGCGGAGAGCCGGGGGGCGGGCTTCGTGTTCGCCGCTCCCGGACACCTTCCCCACCCGTGGGGTCGCATGAACGATCCGTCCGCCGTGGAGACCCCGTGATGGGTGCGGTCGCACTCGCAGTCTCCGCCGCGCTCATCACGGCCACTCCGTCCACGGCCGTCCAGCGGCGCGCCGACCTTCAGAAGGTGGGGGACTGGGCGTTCTCCATCGGCCGGGTCGCACCCGTGTCCGCCCTCGCGCGGTACGACCTCGTCGTCGTGGACGGGGTCGACACGCCGAAGGCCACCGTCACCGCCCTGCGCAGGCGCGGTGTGCGCGTCCTGGCGTACATGTCGATCGGCACGATCGAAGAGGGACGCCCGTGGACCCGCGCGGCGGCTCCGTACCGCCTCGACCACTGGGGCGACTGGGACGAGTGGTATGCGGACGTCGCGCATCCCGGCTACCGGGCCCTCGTCATGCGGTCCGTGGTCACCCCGATCATCGCCAAGGGGTTCGACGGGGTCTTCCTCGACAACATCGACATGGTCGAGACGCATCCCGCTCAGACCGCGGGCATGACGACCCTCGTCCGGACCATCGGCATCCGTGTTCACGCCCGGGGCGGGGTGGTCATGGCTCAGAACGGCGACGTCTCCGCACGCCGCCTCGTTCCGTACCTCGACGGCTGGAACCGCGAGGACGTCACGGGAACGTACGACTTCGACGGCGAACGGTACGTCGCCGTCTCCGGAGAGGACGCCGCCGCCGCCATCCGTTCCATCCGGTGGATGCGGGCCCGCGGTCTCTTCGTCACCACCACCGATTATTCGGCGGCGTCGTCCGGGGCGCTCGTCAGCCGTGCGCGCGCCCGTGCGTGTGCGGTCGGGGCACGTCCCTTCGTGTCCGACGTCAATCTCCGTCGTCTGCCGGCACCGCTCCGCTGTGCCAGTGCCAGCTAGTCCATCGTCACCAGGAAGGTCAAGGTCCCGCTCATGAGATCCTCGTTCGTCAAACCGTTGCGCACCCGGTCGGGTGTGGCGGCGGCCATCATCGCCGTGGTGCTCGCGGCTCTAATGCCCGCGCTTCTGCGAGCGGCGGACTCTGTGGACGGTCAGAGGACCGACCTGAAGGTGCTGCTCATGGCGAACACCGGCGCCGATGCTTCGCTCGCCGTGTGGAAGGACGTCCTCGATCAGGAGGGGATCCCCTACACCGTCTTCACCGCGGCGGACCAGACCCTCACGGATGCGACGCTCGCCGACTACGGCGCCAACCGGGCCCGCTACCAGGCGATCGTCCTCACGACAGGCAACCTGGCCGACGACGGCTATGGGTACATGACGGCCGCTGAGGTCGCCGCGCTCACGAAGTACGAGAAGACGTTCGGGATCCGTCAGGTCACCGACACCCCGTGGACCAGCGGGACCCACGGCCTCAACGCGCCGGTCTCCTCCGGGCCCCAGGACGGTCAAGTTGGGACGCTGACGCCGGCCGGTTTGGCGCTCTTCCCCGAGTTGAAGGGCCAGGTGCCGATCCCGAACGACGATCCATCGATCCCGGAGGCCTACGGCATCCTTGCCACCCCGATCAGCTCGACCAACTTCCAGACCCTGGTCCGCGCGCCGGACGGTGTCTCGTCGTACGTCGGTGTCTTCACGCGCGCCGATGCATCGGAGGAGATGGTCCTCATGGTGACGAGCAACCGGTTCCAGATCCACAACCAGCTCCTTCGTCAGGGAATCATTCGCTGGGCCACGCGGGGCGTCCATCTCGGATCGTCCAAGACCTACTACTCGGCTCATATCGACGACGTTTTCGGTCCCACGACCAAGTGGAACCCGACCCTGAAGTGCACCCCGGGCAACGATCCGGACACACCGGCGTGTCCCGAGAACCAGGCGGTCAACATCCGCATGCAGACGACCGACACTCAGGGCGCTCTGGCGTTCCAGTCGGCCCATGGGATCAGGTTCGACCTGGCGTACAACGCATACAGCTATCGTCGTGACGAGGTGACCGGTGCGGAAACGCCCAATGATCCTCTCGGCGACGACCCGACATGGGGTCTCCTGCGGCCGGCGGTCCGCGATCAGTTCCGGTGGCTCAACCACACCTGGTCGCACAAGCAGCTCGACACCCTCCCGCCGAGCCAGCTCAATGAGCAGATCGGACTGAACATTCAGTTCGCTACGGCCAAAGGCCTGCCCATCGATTCACGCGAGCTCGTCACGGGCGAGCACAGCGGTCTGGGGTCGTATGCCAATCCGCAGAACCCGAACATCGGTGCGGCGTTCACGGCCAACGGCATCCAGTGGGCGGCTGATGACGCCTCGGCTCAGCCGAACCAGCGGGTCATTGGCCCGGCCACCACGGTGCCGCGTCACCCGTCGAACATCTACTACAACGTGGCCAGCCGCGCTGATCAACTCGACGAGTACAACTGGATCTACGTCGCCGTGGCGAACGGCGGCAACTGCGTCGCCAGCCCGAACACCACGTGTCGCACGACGCCCGCCACGTGGGATGAGTACACGGCGAGCGAGGTCGGGATCATGTTCAACCACCTGACCGGTAACGACCCCCGTCCGCACTTCATGCATCAGCCCAACCTCATGCTGAATGGCGGCAACGGGATCATGTACGGCGCGGACAAGCAGGGTGTCCTCGACCGTCTCTTCACCCGGTACGACACCTACTTCAACCGGTCGGTGGCTCCGATTGTGAACCCGACCATGACGGAGGCGGGCGTCGCCCTTCGTCGACAGGCGGCCTGGGCCTCGGCGAAGAACTCCGTCACCGCCTACATCCAGAACGGCAAGGTCGTCATTACGGCGTCCGGCGTCGATGTTCCGATCACCGGAACCACCGTCGGGTCGATCGCCATGGATGCGCGGTCCGGCTGGCAGGTTGTCAACGGTACGGCGACGCTCGATGTCGTCCCGCTTTCGTCACCCACCGTCAGCGGTTCGCCGACCGTCGGCCAGACTCTGACCGCGACCCCCGGCACGTGGGGAAGCGGACGTTCGGTCGTCAGCAGCGGCTGGGTCCGTTGCGATGCGGCCGGTGCCAACTGCACGTCGATCGCCGGAGCGACGGGTCTCACCTACCAGGTGGGTGCCTCCGATGTCGGCAACTCGGTCCGCTACCGGGAGATCGGTCTGTGGACGCGGGGTATCGGCGACTCGAACGCGATCACGGTGACCGCGCCGACGACACCGACCACCCCGACGACACCGACCACCCCGACCAAACCGACGGCGAAGTGCCCGACGCGGCCGCAGTTCAACAGCATCATCTTCAAGGATGGTGTGACGTCGTTCTACTACCGTCCGCAGCCGGGCCAGAAGGTCCTGGGTGCCCGTCGTCTCGGTACGGCGAAGCTGAAGGCTCAGCTGAACACGGCCAAGGGGCGTTCGACGCTTCCGCGGCTGGAGTACACGACGGCCAAGCCTGTGGATGCGAAGCGTCTGCCGTGGTTCGCCCGGAAGGTCGGTCCGAAACGCGTGGTGACGGCGATCATGTCGGACGCCACGAGCACGGCGTACTCGGGTGTGCGGCTGGCCTACCAGCCGAAGAAGGGCACGTACGCGAAGCTGATCCTGCCGAACGGCACGGTTCAGACGCTCCGTACGGACTGCCCGAAGGTCACCGGTTACAAGACGATCTACGCACAGAACATCTTCGTCAACCGGACCAGCAAGTAGGGAGCGGCACCCGGCGGCACGTGGATACGGTGACCTTCGCGGTCATCCGTCCACGTGCCGCTCGTGTTCTGAGGGGCACGTTCGATCCAGGACGCCGATGGCCCTCCGGCGATCGACGTCCCGGTTGATCGCGATGCACCCAGGTCAGGGAGTCGGCGCCGGCGTCTCTCGCGCAGGGGGGTCCCGCTGAGCGGCCGACGACCGGCCGGCACCGGACACCGCTCGCGAGCGGACGTCGGTCGGCGGTCGAACGACGCCGATCGGGGACGGCCACACGCGCTCCGCCGGGACTCCTCGGTCTCGTTCATCACCGCGCATCGCAGGTCGATCGCCGGATTTTTCACGGCATTCCCGTGCCGGAACGGCTGCCAACGGGACTCGGGCCCTGGCACCCCGGCCCCGTTCGCGCATCCCGATCACTCGCTCGGGTCGCGTGGAGCGGGCGGTCCCGTTCCCTTCACGGGCGACCGGTGCACGTCGTCGGTGAGACGATCCGGCGGTGCCGGGCCCTCCCTTCGTGAGGGGCCCGGCACCGCTGAGAGGGGGGACTACTGCTGCGGGGGGCCCGGGGGAGGCATGTCGCCGATCGGGCGGGCGGGCGGGTCGGCCGGAGCCGGCTGGGCCGGGCGGGGTGCCGCTCCGCGGTTACGCTTGATGAACGGCTCGAACAGGTCGATCGGCAGCGGGATGATCATCGTGCTCG
>CAYOSM010000016.1:0-36948 GCA_964406645.1 uncultured Bifidobacteriaceae bacterium
TCCGGGTCGACGTGCTGCGCCTGGCAGGTGAGCCGCTGGTACATCGGGTCGACGTGGACCGGGAAGCGGCCGTAGGTGTCGATGCAGTACTGGCAGTACTTCTTGACGAGTTCGACGGTGTCCTCGTGCGGACGGGGGATCGCCTGCACGACCTTGTCCGGCTCGAGGTACGGCTTCGGGACGTCGTCGTCGAGTGCCGCCCATTTCATGGCCATGAACGCGTCGACGGCCTCGTGCATGTCGGCGTAGTACGGTGGGCAGAACGCCTCGAACACGCCGTCGCGCCCGACGGGCACGGACGGCCTGCCGTCCTTCGTGTCCTCGAACCGGAAGCCCAGTCCCGGAACGTCGCCGCCGCCCATCACGAAGCGGGCGAGATAGCCGGTGAACGTCCAGCCGCCGAGGCCCAGGGCCTGCATGGCCAGGTTCATGTTCTGGCAGATGAAGGCCTGTTCGACGACGAGCATCGACAGGACGCGCTGTTCCAATTCGAACATGCCCATCTGGCGGGCCGGGTCGAGGCGCCCCGATGCCAGGGCGTCGTCGAGTCCGGCGGAGCGGTGGCCGTGCTGTTCGTCGACCAGGGAGAAGGCGTAGCTGCGCGCCAGGTAGATGAACAGGAGGTTGATGTACTCGATCGTGGTATTCGTCACCGGGACGAACAGGGTGGTGCCGGGCTTGTTGGCGTTCCACTGGTTGAAGTCGAAGAGGCCGGGGAGCTCCGTGGGAAGTGGTGCCCGTCCATCGCTCAGCGTCCTGCGCGCGCGGCGGTACATCTCGACGATCGCCTCGGCCTGGGCGTCCTCGTCCTTGCCGGAGAGGGTCATCACCTCGCCCTGCTCGGGCTGGAGGTTGTACATGTCCAGCATGTGGAGGCCGGTGTCGTTCGAGAAGAAGAGTTCGGTCCCGTGGTTCGAACAGGACGACGGCCAGGTACGCGTGGTCCATTGAACAAGGGTGCTCATGCCGCGGACCGGGTCGAGGTCGCCGAGGTTGAGTCCGGTGAGTCCGGTGCCGGCGATGCACAGGAGAGCCTCCTCCAGCTCCGACAGGGGAACCGGCTCGTAGGCGCTCTCGAACTCGATGACGTCCGACCCCACCGTCATGCCCAGGCCGACCCGCCGGCTCTTACGGTCGAAGACCGTCTGGAAGTACGGATAGTTGAGGGCATCGGTGAGGCCCTCGGGGGCGGCGTTGACGAGCTCGTGCGGTGTGAGCTGCGGCGGGTTCATGAGTGGCTACTCCTCGTAGGTCATACATGCATTGAACCCACGATACCTGTGCGGATCGATGCAAAGGCCGCCCGGACGTCGGTATGCCGCTTCGTGAAACCCGGATCGGGTGTGTCGGTCCCGAAATGTGAAACGGGGCGCCTTCGGAAGCGCCCCGTCCGTACCGCTCATCGTATGGAGACCCTCTACTTGAGGAGGTCGCGGGCGATGATCATCTGCTGGATCTCGCTGGTGCCCTCGGTGATGGAGGCGAGCTTGGCGTCGCGGTAGTAGCGCTCGACCGGGTACTCGACGACGTAGCCGTAGCCGCCGTGGATCTGGACGGCCTCCCGGGTGACGTAGTCGGCGACCTCGGCGGAGAAGTACTTCGCCATCGAGGCCTCCTTCACACAGGGCTGGCCCGTGGTGTAGAGCCAGGCGGCCTTGTAGGCGAGCGCCTTGGCGGCCTCGATCTGGGTGGCCATGGTGGCGATCTTGAACTGGATGGCCTGGTGCTTCGCGAGCGGCTTGCCGAAGGTCTCGCGATCCTTGGAGTACTTGATGGCCTCCTCGAGAGCGGCCTCGGCGATGGCGGCCGACTTCACGCCGTGACTGACACGACCGGTGATGAGCGTGGACATGAGGGCACCGAACGCACCCTCCTTACCGCCGAGAAGGGCCTCGTCCGGGACCTCGCAGTCCTCGAAGACGAGCTCCGCCGTGTCGGAGGAGCGGTGGCCCATCTTCTCCAGCTTGCGGGTCACCTCGAAGCCGGGTGTGTCACGGTCGACGATGAAGACGCTGATGCCGGATCCGCGCTTCGACTTGTCGGTGTAGGCGGCGACGATGCAGAAGTCGCAGATGGTGCCGTTGGTGATGAAATTCTTGCGGCCGTTGATGACCCAGCCACCACCCTCCTTGCGCTCGGCGCGCGAGGACAGGTTGGCGGCGTCGGAACCCGTGCCGGGCTCGGTGATGGCGTACGAGCCGATGGTTTCGCCGGCGATGGCGCGGGGGAGGTACTTCTCCTTCTGCTGGTCCGTTCCGAACTTGAGGATCGGGAAGCAGGAGAGATCGGCGTGGGCGTTGATGCTGGCCGTCATACCGGCCGAGACCTTGGCCATCTCCTCGATGAAGACGCACTCGGTGATCTTGTTCTCGCCGATTCCTCCGTACTCCTCGGGGAACACGATCCCCAGAAGCCCGAGTTCACCGAGCTTCGGCATGATCTCGACCGGGAACTTCTCGTTCTTCTCGGCCTCTTCGACGAGTGGAAGAATCTCGCTCTGGGCGAACTCGCGCACCATGGCGCGGATCTCTTTCTGTTCGTCGGTGAACTCGAAGTTCAGCACGTGGATCCCCCTGGGTTTAGTCGTTCTCGCCTACGGTCGGGGATTCTCTCATGCGGCGGGCGGCGGGATAGGCTTTCGCCATGACAGATCTCCTTCGACTCGACGGTCGCGTCATCATCGTGACCGGAGCGTCCCGTGGAATCGGTGCCGCGGTGTGCCGCGTGGCGGCCTCACTCGGAGCCGGGGTGGTGGGCGTCGCGCGCTCCGCCGATCAGATGGCCACGGTCCTCGAGGCCGTCCCGGCCTCCCGCGCCGTCGTGGGTGACGTGAGCGATCCGGAGGTGGCGGAGGAGGCCGTCGCCGCGGCGGAGGGGCTCGGCGACCCGTGGGGCGTCGTGAACAACGCCGGCGTCTCGGCGCCGGGCTATCACCCGCTCACGGAGACCCCGCCCGAGGAGTGGGAGCCGGTCATGCGCGTCAACCTCATGGGCGCGGCCTCGTTCGCACGCATCGTCGGGAAGCGCCTGGTGGAGGGCGGCCGCGGCGGGCGGATCGTGAACGTGAGCTCGGTGGGAAGCGTCTCCGGGCTTCCGAACATCGGCCCCTACAACGCGACGAAGGCGGCGATGGACGCCATGACCCGCACCCTAGCCGTCGAGCTCGGCCCGTCGGGCATCACCTGCAACTCCGTCGCGCCGGGTACCATCGCCACCGAGATGGTGGACGAGCTCATGACGGCCAATCCGGCACTTCGCCAGAAGTTCGTGGCCAAGACGGCGCTCGGCCGAGTGGGGGTTCCGGACGAGGCGGCGTGGCCGATCGTGTTCCTCCTCACGGATGCCGCGGCGTTCATCACCGGTGAGACGGTCATCGTCGACGGCGGCCGCATGGCCTCCGCCTAGGAGGGGCACGATGCGGATCGTGATCGCCGGCGGCGGAACCGCCGGATGCGTGCTCGCGGCGCGCCTGACCGAGCGTCCCGGTGTCGAGGTCGTGCTGCTGGAGGCCGGCCCGCACTATGCGCCGGGGACGTGGCCACCGGAGCTCTCCCACGCGTATCGCATCATCAAGGAGACCCACGACTGGGGGTTCTTCGGTCAGGCCGGCCGATCGCCGCGCCTGGTTCACGTCCCCCGCGGCCGCGTGGTGGGGGGATCGTCGATCACCAACGGTGCCATCGCCCTGCGCGGCCTCCCCGAGCACTACGACGCGTGGAGCCGTCACGTCGACGGTTACGGGTGGGACACCTGGCTGCCGTGGTTCCGGGTGATCGAGACGGACATGCAGTTCGGCGATGCCGACTATCACGGTGACCGCGGGCCGATCCCCGTCAACCGCTACCCGCGCGGTGAGTGGTTCGAACTGTTCGACCGCTTCGCCGACGCGGCCGCCGCCCGCGGCCACGCCTGGGTGGACGATCACAACCGCCCTGGGGCGATCGGGGTCGGACCGACGCCGTTCAACATGGAGGACGGCGTCCGGAAGACGCCGGCCGACCGCTACCTGGGACGTGCGATCGCGGCCGGTCAGGCCATCCGTGTCGAGGGCGGGCTCACCGTCGATCGCGTCGTCATGGATGCCGACCGTGCCGTCGCCGTCGAGGCGCTCACCGTGGACGGCGAGCGCCGACGCTACGACGGTGACGAGGTCATCGTGGCGCTCGGCACCTATCAGAGCCCGGCGTGCCTGCTGCGCTCGGGCATCGGACCCCCGGAGGAGATCCGTCCGCACGGCATCCCGGTGATCCGCGAACTCCCCGCGGTCGGGCGCGGCATGCAGGACCACCCGAAGGTGAGCTACCGCTTCTGGATCGACACGGACGCGCCGGTGTGGCCGAATCCGTGGATCCAGGTGCTTCTCACGGCGACCGCCGAGGTCCAGGGGGAGGAGAGGCTCTTCCAGGTGATGCCGTACGCGGGCGTCACCGACTCCGGCCATCGCTACAGCGATTGGAACGTGCAGGTGGCCGACGCCCGCGGCCGTACGGGGTCGGTGACCCTCCAGAGCGCCGACCCGTCGGCCCAGCCGGTGCTCCGGATGGGCTGGCTGGAGGACTCCGGGGACATGGACCTCGCGGTCGCCGCCGGTCGTGAGCTCATGGAGATCTCCCGGACCGCGCCCGTGGCCGACGTCGTCCATCCCTGGCCGAGCCAGGATTCCCCGGACCATCCCCTTCGCACCGTCGAGACCTTTCATCACGTCGTGGGGACGTGCCGCATCGGCCGTGCGGGCGATCCGGACGCCGTCGTCGACGCCGCGGGCCGCGTGTTCGGCATCGACGGGCTGTCGGTGATCGATGCGTCGGTCATTCCGCGCGTCCCGTCGGCGAACACGCACCTCGCCGTGATCGCGCTGGCCGAGCGGCTGGCGACGTCCTTCTCGTCCGGTTCCCGGTGACCGTCCGGGTCGCATGATCCGATCCGATCCCTAGCCTGGATCGGATGCGTCGTCGGGGTCCCATCATCACCATCGTCGTCGCCATGCTCGTCGTCACGGCGGTCTTCGGCGGACGCCTCGCGCTGCGGATCGCGGCGGCGGGTACGCCGAACGGCCTGTCGCTCGCACCGCTCGACGATCAGGAACATCGCGTGGCGATCATCTTCGGTGCGGGTCTGTCCCCGGACGGCACTCCGTCACCGCTCCTGGACGATCGCCTCCGGGCGGGTGAGGAGCTCTACCGTCGCGGGATCGTCGACCGGCTGCTCATGACGGGTGACAACTCCGTCGTCGAGCACAACGAGCCGGGGGCGATGCGCCGGGCATCGCTCGCCCGGGGCATCCCGTCGGACGTGATCGCCGTGGACTACGGGGGGCGCCGCACCTGGGACTCCTGCACCCGTGCGAACGACGTCTTCGGCGTGGTCGACGCCGTCGTCGTCTCGAGCGACTTCCACGCCGCGCGCACGGTCGTCGTGTGCGAGGCGGCGGGGGTCAACGTCGAGGGTGTGGTCGGCGCATCCACCACCCGGTTCGGCATCGGCTCACGCACACGCTGGCGCACACGTGAGCTGGCCGCGTCCTGGAAGGGGGTCTACGACGCGTGGATCCGTCACCCGGATACCCCCGTGAAGGGCGAGCCGATCGACATCTACGATCCGCAGGACGTCTACGAATCCCTCAGCCCGGCGGATCGCGACGGCACGACCCGGACGACCACCGGCATCCCGTAGCCGCCGTACGGTCGCGGTGGGACACGAAACCCGTCGAAGGGGCCGTGTCGGCGGGGCCTCCCCGAGCCGGGGCGGTGACCACACCCCTTCCGGTGCGAACATAACCATGGTTTGCGTGAGGAGCGGGGTTTCCGGGCTGCGCGGGACACGGTGGCGGCTGCATCTGTCGTGGGCGGCTGCCGAAAGAGCGGTTATCGATCGGTGCGATCACGCGACCCGTGGCGTAGGTTCACAGCACTGGATGACGGTCTCCCATCTCTTGTCGCCGGGTCCCCCGTAGACGAGCACCTTCAGATACAAGCCCTTTGTTCATGGGAAGCGGGTTCCGGTCCGAACCCATGCGTCGACCGTAGGAGGCGCTCACCGGGGACACAAGCAGAACATGGTCGAATGTGGGGAGAGATCACCCGTTCGGGTGAGACGCCCTCCGGCCAGGGCACATGAGGTCACATCGGCCGAGCCCGCCCTCATACCTCCGGTGCGGTCGCGTACTCCTCGTCGGTCACATGCTTCTGCCAGAAGACGTGGCTGCCCGCGTCGTCGGTCTCGTGCATCGCGACGTGCGTCATGAACCGACCAGGAGAGGAACCGTGCCAGTGCTCCTCACCGGGCTCGAAGTAGACGCGGTCACCGGCGCGGATGACCTCGACCGGTCCCCCGCGACGCTGGCAGAGGCCCACGCCGTGGGTCACGTAGATCGTCTGGCCGAGGGGATGTGTGTGCCACGCGGTGCGCGAGCCGGGGGTGAAGTGGACGAGGACCGCACGGAGGCGCGAAGGCGGGGTCGGCACGATGATGCTGTCGACGTAGACGTCGCCGGTGAAGAAGTCCGCCGGGGCCCGCGTCGTGCCCGGGCCGCCTCGTGAGATGTCCATGCGATGTTCTCCTGCCGGTCGTTCGTACGTCGATGGGCGTGAGTGTGTCATGTCGTATCGCCGGAGGGATCCATCCGGCACGCCGGACCGGGTCGCGCACCCGTACGACCACGGTCCGCGGAGTGGAGGGCCTCTCTCTGCGTCAGCGGACGAGGAGCGCCGTACGGCGTCCCGTCTCGACCCTCCCGTTGGGGTTCTGGGTGACGACATCCACCCGCACGCGACGGGAGGCCGAGGTCAGACGCGTACCGACGGTCGTGAGCGGGAGGCGGACGGACCGGGCCTGTCCCGGGCGGAGGGTGAAGCGTCCGGTGGCGAGCGTGCGGGTGCCGGAGCGCAGGGCGACGCGTCCGGAACACGGTCGGCTCTCGAAGCGGCCGCAGCGGACCGTGACCGCGGTGGCGTTCCCCCGGACGCGCGCGGGTGCTGTGGTCGTGGGGGCGGCGACGATCGGGCCCGACGCCCATACCGGCTGCTTCCCGAGCACCAGTACACGGGCGACACCCCCGGTGGACGGGGCGACGCGGATCCGCCCGTCGGTGCCCTCGAAGACGATGCGCCGGCCGTCGGGCGAGAACGACGGGCTCGTTCCGTTCGGGATGACGGTGATCTGCGCACCGGTCCTGGCGTCGAAGACGGCGATCCTCGGGTTCTCGCCGGACGGCCGGTCGACGATCTTTCCGGTCTCCTCCCAGACGTCACCGACCACGACGGCGATGCGCCGGCCGTCGGGCGAGCCGGCGGGATCGCTCATCTGGATGTCGCGGCCACCGGGCACCGGAGGACTCGGCAGCACCGCACGCGGTGTGCAGGTGGTGTTCTTCGCGGCCGGCGCGGCGATGCTGCACACCGACTCGGTCCCCCCGACGTACTCACGCAGTTCGGAGTTCCACTCACCGGAATCGGAGTCCGTGGAGAGGAGTCGCGAACCGAGGTACCCCGCTCCGGCCGACCCCCGCTGGGCGGTCATGGTCTTCGGGCGTGTGTACACCTGGACCCCGTTCCGGTGCTCCAGGACGAGTTCCATGCACAACCCGTTGCAGTACCACCGGTAGACCAGCTTGTTGGTGAGCTCGGTGTACCAGTAACTCGCCGCGATCTGCGATCCGCTCGGCGACATCGCGAGCCCGTTGACACCCCGGATGGCCCCCGACCATGTCTCCGGGAGGTTCGTCCCGTACCGGCCGGCGCGGATCACCCGGCCGCGGAGCGCGGCGACGCGGCGCCCGTCGGCGGACACGGCGGGCATGGAGTATCCGGCGTTGTCCGTCGTGATCCGGGTGGTCGTGCGGGAGACCGGGTCGACGGAGCAGAGGTTGGCGCCGCAGGCGTAGACGATCTTCGACGGCCTCGGCGGTGTCGTCTGCGCCGTGGCGCTCGCCGCCGACGTCCCGCATGCCACCGCGACGGCCCCCGCGATCACCCGTCGACGCGTTCCTGTTCCCCTCATCGTCTCGTCTCCCTCGCCTCGTTGGCCCCGCCGTAGTGACCCTTCGCACGCTATCGACTGCGTAGATGACGCCAGGGTGATCCCGGCTCCACGGGGCCTGGTCATCTCCGCTACGCCACGACGGCCCTGCGCGTCACACCGGGACGACCACGGGCCGTCCGTCATGGCCGCCCGCCCTCAGGTCGTCATCACATCCGGGTCGCACCCGGCGAACGCCTCACACGTATCTCCGATGTGCATGTTCATGGTGCGGAGCATGTACATCGACCTCGGGAATCAGGCGACGGGGCGACGCACGGCCGTGACGTGGCCGTCCACCTGGCCCGCCGCGACGTGCTCGCGTCTCACCCGCACCACGTCCAGCCCATGTCGGGAGAGGATCCGTCGCACCTCGTCCTCCGGGATGTGGACCATCCGGATCGGGTTCAGGCCGAGACGCCGGTAGAGCACGTCGTGCCCCAGGCCCACGCGTCGGCCGATGCGGTACACGCGGCGCCGAAGCTGCAGACGGCGCCGCCACCCGAGCACGACAGGGAGCTGGATGTGGAGCACCCCGTCCGGACCGACGACGTCGGCCAGCTCACCGACGAGGCGCCGCGCCGCGGCGGCCGACGGCTGGTGCTGGATGACGAGACAGGACCAGACGAGGTCGAAGGGCCCGCCCGCGACGGTGGGAGACGCACCCGCGAGATAGGTGACGTCCCGGCCGCGCTCGGCCGTCGCGGCGGAGGCGAGCGCGACCATCCGTTCGGAGTGGTCGATTCCCGTGACCCGGTCGAAGTGCCCGGCCATCGCACAGGTCAGGCGGCCGACGCCACATCCGAAGTCGATGGCGCTCCCCCTTGAGAGGACCACGCCGTCGACCTCGAGACGCTCACGGACACCGGCGAACTCCGCCTCCCCGGAGGCGTAGAACCCCTCGCGCTCACTCTCCCATCCGCCGCCGCGGCGCGCGGGATCCGACAGGACGGCCCACAGTGGATCGACGGCGGCGAGATCCTCCCAGTCGCGGCGATGGCGATCCACCGCCGGCACTCAGCCCTCCGCCTCGGCGCGCACGGCACCGAAGGAATCGTCGTGGACGAGGGTCTCCCACCGGCGGAAGTTCCGCAGTGCCGGGGGGCGGCCCTTCGGGAACTCCGTGGGGTGGCCGATCGGGGTGAGGACGACGGGCTCGACCTCCGAGGGGATCGACAGCAGGTCACGCAGCGCGTCCAGCTCGAAGCGCCAGAACGCCGTCGTCGGGCAGGTCCCCAGACCGTGACTGCGGGCGGCCAGCATCAGATTCTGGGTGGCGAACGCGACCGAGAGGAGGTCGTCCGTGTGCCCGCCCTCCTCCATGCCGGCGGGGTAGGTGCGGCGAGGATCCAGGACCGCGAGCACCCATACCGGCACGTCGTGGTAGCTCGCGAGGATCTGCCTCGCGTAGTCGCGTCCCCACGCGGCGTGCTCCTCGTCCGACACATCCTCCTTCTGGTGGCGCATCAGGGCGAAGTACCGGCCGGCGCCGGCGATCACGAGGTCCACGAGAGCGCGTCGCTTGTCGGCGTCACGGATGACCAGGAGGCCCCAGGACTGGGCTCCGCTTCCCGTCGGTGCGGCGAGCGCCAGACGGAGGATCTCGTCGAGCACGTCGTCCGGCACGGGGGTGTCGGTGTAGTTGCGCACCGCGCGGCGCTTCCGGATTGCCTCGCCGACCTTCATGTTCGGTCCTTTCGTCGCTCCTGGTTACCGGGCAGCCTAACCCGGATCGTGCGATGCGCCCTCCCGGGAGACGCCCCGCAGAACGGACGCCGCACGCCCGGCCCCGTCCCTCGGAGGACGCGGCACCCGTGGTGTTACACTCGCGACCACAGACCTGCTCGGGGGGCCAACCACGGCTGAGATCCCACTTCGGGACCACTCGAGAACCTGAACTCGGTAATGCGAGCGCTAGGGAAGCGGGATTCAATGATCATGCAGATTCACGTGCTCCCCGACCCCGTCGGGACGCACGACGACACCTACCGGTACGTCGACCGCGCCATCGCGGAGATCACGCGCTCGGGGCTGACGTACGAGGTCGGTGCACTCGGCACGACGGTGGAGGGACCCGCGGACGCCGTCTGGGACCTCGCCCGACGCGTGCACGACGCGACCAAGGATCCGTCCACCCGACGGGTGATGACGCTCATCAAAGTTTACGAGAGCACGGACGACGCGACGTCCATGAAATCGCTCACCGCGGCGCATCGCCCCGCAAACCCGTGACCTTCCCCACCCCACCTCCGGGTTCCCGGGATCGTCACGACGCCGTTCACCGTGCGCTCTCCGCCGCGTGGCCGGCCGTCGCCCTCATGGCCGTCGTCGTCGCCGTCTGGGAGGGGGCCGTCCGGCTGTGGGACGTCGACCCGGCCGTCTTCCCCCGGGCATCGGCCGTCGCGACGGCCCTCCACGCCCAGTTCTCCACGATCCTCGGCCACGTTCCGACGACCCTCGCGGAGACCGGCATCGGGCTCGTGATCGGGACGGTCACCGGCATCGCGGTCGCATGCCTGATGACGGCCTGGAGCCTGGCGCGGCGCGCCACCGAGCCCTTCCTCGTCGTCCTTCAGACGGTTCCGCCGGTCGTGCTCGCGCCCCTGCTCGTCCTCGCCCTCGGGTACGGGTGGGCACCGCGCATCGTGGTGGTGATCGGGGTGGTGTTCTTCCCCGTCGCGATCGCCACGGCCGGGGCGCTGCGGAGCGTGGACCCCGTCCACGTGGATCTGGTCCGGTCGTTCGGCGCATCCCGGGCGGACGTGCTGCGCACCGTCACCCTGCCGGGCGCCGTGCCGGCCATCTTCGACGGTCTGCGGATCAGCGCCGCCTACGCGGTGGGGGCGGCGGCCGTCGCCGAGCAGTTCGGCGGCGCGCACTCCGGAATCGGCCTCTTCATCTCCCGGTCCCAGCGCAGCTTCCGTCCGGACCAGGTCCTGGCCGGGGTCGTCGTCATCGCCGTCCTGTCCATCCTCGTCTACGGGCTCGTCAGCCTCGTGGCCACGCTCGCCACCCCGTGGACCCGGAGGCGCACCCCGCAGGTCCCCGTCACCTCACATCCATCGAAAGCCCCCTCGACCACGGGAGAGCCGTACCACCCATGAAACGCCTCATCACGTCACTTCTCCTCTGCATCGCGGTCCCGTTCGTCCTCGCGGCCTGCGGCGGCGCGTCGTCCGGCGACACGACCACCCCGGTGACCGTCGTCCTCGACTGGACGGCCAACACCAACCACTCCGGGATCTACCTCGCCGAGAGCGAGGGCCTCTACCGTGACGCGGGCCTCGACGTGACGATCGTCGAGCCGGACCAGTCCGGTGCACTCGCCCAGCTGGCCGCGGGCAACGCCGAGTTCGCCTTCTCCTACGCCGAGCAGATGATCCCCGCACGTGCGGACGGTTCGTCCGTCGTGTCGATCGCCTCGGTGCTCCGGACCAACACGAGTTCCCTCGTCTCGCCGTCCGACCGGGGGATCCGACGTCCACGCGACCTGGCCGGCACGAGGTTCGGCACGTACGGCGGAGCCATCGAGCGCCCGCTCGTCGAGGCGCTCGTGCGCTGCGACGGCGGCGACCCCTCCACGATCCGATTCGTCGACATCGGCAACGTCGACTACGCCGTCGGCTTCCGCCGCAAGCAGTTCGACTTCACCTGGGTGTTCGACGGCTGGGACGTGGTGCGGATGCGCGACGTCGAGAAGATGGACGTCCGGACGATCTCCTTCCGGGACCACCTCTCCTGCATCCCGGACTGGTACACGCCGGTCATCGCGACGACCGAGGAGCGCATCGCCGACGACCGTGAGACGGTGGAGCGCTTCCTCGAGGCGACGACCAAGGGCTACGAGCGCGCGATCGCCGACCCGCAGGCCGCGGCCGCCGCGATCAAGGAGGCCGCGCCCGAGTCGGACCTCGCCCTCCTCCGGCCGTCGGCCGTGTTCGTCTCCCGTTACCTGACGGATGCCAGGGGCGGATGGGGCCACCAGGACCCCGCGGTCTGGGCGGACTTCAACGCGTTCCTCGAGAGGTCGTCGCTCCCCCACCTCGACGACGTGACGACGGTGTACACGAACGACCTCCTGCCCGCGGGGTCCTGAGTGTCCGACGCCGTCTCCATCACCGGCCTCACCCACCGGTTCGGCGATCTCCGGGTCCTGGACGGCGTGGACCTCCGTGTCGCCCCGGGCGAGATCACGGCGATCATCGGTCCGTCGGGATGCGGCAAGTCCACGCTGCTGCGCGTCCTGGCGGGCCTCGTCACCCCCACGGCGGGAGAGGTCGCGATCGACGGACGCACGGTCACGTCCCGTACCGGCCACGCGGCCTACATGCCGCAGACGGACGGCCTGCTCCCCTGGCGCCGCGCACTGACGAACGCCACCCTGGGTGCGGAGATCACCGGCGAGGACCGTGCGGCCGTTCGCAAACGGGCGGAGGAATTCTTCACGCGCTTCGGGCTCGCGGGTTTCGAACGGGCCTGGCCCACGGAGCTTTCCGGCGGGATGCGTCAGCGCGTCGCGTTCCTCCGGACCATCCTGACCGGTACACCGGTCCTCCTGCTCGACGAGCCCTTCGGGGCTCTGGACGCGATGACCCGCGCCGACCTCCACGACTGGCTCGGCGATCTGCTCCTGCTCGAGCCCCGCACCATCCTTCTCGTCACCCATGACGTGGACGACGCACTCCGCCTGGCCGACACGATCGTCGTGCTGTCACCGCGCCCCGGCCGGCCGGTCCTGACCGTGACCGTGCCGGGGACGCGACCCCGTGACGCGCTCCGCCTGACCGACCCGGACATGGCCGCCGTCAAGCGCCGGGTGCTCACGGCCATGGTCCCGCGAATCACGAATCATCATTCCGGTGTCGTACAGGGGGACAACGGCCGCCGCGACCACTAGAGTTCTGGATGTGTCGACTGCGGCGTACAGCTGGGAGTTCACCGTGCTTCGCAGACCGGAGGGGGCCGGTAAGGCCCGCGTGGCGGGCCGCATCCTGGTTCAGGCCCCGAGCGCGGACGATGCGAAGAGGAAGGCTCTCGAGGAGCTCGCCACCCGTGCGGAGGAGGAGGACGGCCGGTGGTCCCTCGGGGTCCTCCGTCCCCTCACGCCGAAGGCCCCGGGGACGGCGCTCTTCCGCGTGACGTTCGCGATCTGGGTCGCCCAGGCGGACGAGTTCGTCCGGGAGGACGTCCACGCCCTCGAGGTCTGGGCGGAGGACGCGAACGCCGCGCGCCGCATCGCCCAGCAGGAGATCCAGTCGAACCCGGAATACGTTCCGGCGTGGCGGATCCGCGAGGTCTCACCGGTCAACGCGCGACGACGCGGACGGCGTCAATGACCGAACCCCGGGCGCCCCACGAGTGCCCCCTCATCATCGACGGGGAGGACGCACCCGGCGGCGACGCACCCATGCCGGTCACCGCACCGCGTGACGACCGGCTCCTGGCGAGGATGGATTCCGCCGACCCCTCGGACGTCAACCGTGCCGTCGAGGCGGCTCACCGCGCCCTCACGTCCTGGCGCGCCACGCCGCCGCTCGAGCGGGCCGAGCTCATCCGCCGGTACGCGCTCCATCTCGACTCCATCGCCGAAACGGTCGCCGCCACCGTCGCGGACGAGGTCGGGAAGCCCCTTCCGGAGGCCCAGGCGGAGGTCGCTCGCGCCTTCGAGGTCACCCACCACTTCGCCGGTGAGGCCGCCCGGATCTGGAACCACCACCTCCCCGCGGACTCGGTCGTCACCGGCAGCATCGTCCGACCGGAACCGGTCGGGGTGGTCGCGGCCATCACCCCCTGGAACTTCCCTGTCGCGCTCGTCATGTGGAAGCTGGCACCGGCACTCGCCGCCGGGTGCACCGTGGTGGTGAAACCCGCCCAGGAGGCGCCGCTCTCGGCATGGATGCTCGTCGACGCGGCCCGTGCCGCTGGCCTGCCGCCCGGTGTCGTCAGCATCGTGACCGGGGACGGACCCCTGATCGGCGAGGCGCTCGCCACCCATCCGAAGGTGGCGAAGGTGGCGTTCACCGGGTCCCGCCGGGTCGCCGAGATCATCGCTGCGTGGACCGCCCCCCGCTTGAAGCACCTGAGCCTCGAGCTGGGCGGTCACGGCGCACTGGTCGTCCTCGACGACGCCGACATCGATACCGCCGTGGACGTCGCCGCCGTCCAGGGATACGTGAACACCGGACAGGCCTGCTACGCGGTCAACCGCGTGCTCGTGACACCCCGGACGTACGGCGCGTTCATGGAGCGGTTCCGGGAGCGCTTCGCGCAGGTCCCGGCCGGGGTCATGACGACGGACCGTGGTCTCGACCGCCACATGGCGTTCCTCGACGATGCACGCGCACACGGCGCGACGGTCGAGGGCGGGGACATCACCGGCGGACGGTGGGTGCATCCCGCCCTCGTCACCGGGGCCGGCCCCGGTTCACGGATCGCCGACGACGAGCCGTTCACCCCGATCGTCGCGGTCATGGAGCTCCCGGACCGGGAGGCGCAGATCGCCGAGGTGAACCGCCCCGACTTCGGGCTCGTCAACTATCTGTGCGGCAGCGACCACCGAAAGGTGCTGGAAACGGCCGCCGCACTTGAGTCCGGCACCGTGGCCATCAACGGCTGGCGTGTGGTGGTCCCGCACGCCCCGTACGGCGGATGGCGGGGATCCGGACTCGGCACGGAGCTGGGACGTCCCGGCCTTGCAGCGTTCATGCGGTATCAGCACCTTCGGGTGCTCGCGTAGCGCGGTGCACCCGCCGGGCATACACGAGCTGTTCGACCTTCGGTCGCGCACCGAAGAGTCCGCTCTCACCGACGCCCCCGACCACGAAATGCGGATCCTGGTAGAGCGGGTTGTCGTTCACGATGACCCGGCCCGCCCGCAACCGCGAGATGATCGTGTCCCCGTCGCCGAAAACGCTCGCACCGAGCCCGTGCGCATCGGCATTCGCAAGCTCGAGGGCCTCCTCCGCATCGGCGGCCAGCATGAGTCCCCGCAGCGGTGCGAAGCTCTCCTCACTCCACAGGATGGTGGATGCCGCCGCCCGCGGCAGGAGCACCACGGTGGGAGTGAAGAACGGCCCCTGTTCACCCTTTCCGGCGATGATCTCCCCACCGAGCGTCAACGCCTCCGCGAGCGCCGTACGAGCGCGTCCCAGCCCCGGTCCGCCGTTCATGGGTGCGACGTCCGTGTCCTCACGTGTGGGGTCTCCCACCCGAAGGCGCTCGACGGCGCGGACCAGCTCCGGACGAAACTCCGGCCACACCCGCGACTCGACGATGATGCGCTTCGACGCCATGCACAGCTGCCCGGCGTTGGTGAACGCACCGATGGCGATGGCATCGGCGGCCGCCGCGAGATCGGCGCCCACGAGCACGATGGCGGGATCGTTGCCCGACGCCTCCGGGATGTACGGCCGCATCGGAACACCGTCCAGGTATGCGAAGGCGATGGCCGTCATCTGACGCTTACACGTCGCCGTCGACCCGTGGGCGACGACGGCGTTCACCCGTGGATGGGCGACGAGGGTCTCGGCCTCCTCGGGGGGCAGATCGCAGACCTGTACCGAATGCGTCGGCCATCCTCCGGCGATCGTCTCGACGACGAGGCGGCTCGTGGACCCGGCACGGCGGCTGGGACGCGAGATGACGGCGTTGCCGCCGACGAGAGCACTCGCCACCACGACGGTCGGCACCCAGATCGGCGAGTTCGCCGCGTGCCAGCCGAACACCACCCCGTACGGCGCCCACTTCAGGATCGTGGACCCGGACACGGCCGGCACCTCGACGGGCCGGATGCGTTCGGCGAACGCGGGCAGCGCATCGATGAGCGACAGGGCCGAGTCGAGCTCGCGCCGGGCGAACCGGACGGTATGACCGGTTTCGCGCACCGCCTCGTCGATGATCAGCCGGGCGTTCTCGGCGAGGCCGTCACGGGATCCCGCCATCATCTCCAACCTGCGGTCCAGCGGAATCCGTTCCACCTCGGGTTGGGCGAGGGCCGCCTGGTCCACCAGTTCGGCCAGACGTATCGAGGTCGTCACGACGCCTGATTCTACTCGCACTCCGCGCGGTCGAATGGTTCTCGCTCCCCGGTCCGCGCTCATCCGATCGTTCGGCGCCCTGATCCCACTCCAACCCGTGGAGTGGACCGCTGACGGCCTGCTCTGCTCCCCGCAGATGGCTCAGGAACCCATCTGGGACTGCCCATTTCCCATGGAGCCGGTTCCGTGTCCACCGGTGATGGCCGACAGCCCCGCCCGTCTCGTCGCCGGCTGGTACCGACGGAGTGACGTCCACGCCC
This sequence comes from uncultured Bifidobacteriaceae bacterium, assembly GCA_964406645.1. Classification (GTDB taxonomy): domain Bacteria; phylum Actinomycetota; class Thermoleophilia; order Miltoncostaeales; family Miltoncostaeaceae; genus CALMEC01. Next base: position 16,313 of record CAYOSM010000016.1, read on the forward strand.
CCGCGCCACCCGGCTTTCCGGAACTCGTACAGGCGCCGGGCGACGGTTTCGGGCCGGCCGACCACCCCACGACGACGATGTGCCTGACCGCACTCTCCGACCTCCCGGATGCGGACGCCATCGACGTCGGGTGCGGGTCGGGCCTGCTCGCGCTCGCCTGGCGGAGCGCGCGGCGCGGCGGCGTGATGGGTATCGATGCCGACCCGCGGGCGGTGACCCACGCCCGGCGCTCCGCAGACCTCATGGGGCTCGACGGCGCGTACCTGTTCGATGCGCGCCGCATCGAGACGCTCGGAACGGACGAGGTCGGAGGACGGGTGGTCCTCGCGAACCTCCCTCCGGTCGCCCACGAGGTTCTGGCGCGGCGGGTGATGATCCCGCCGCGCGCGATCCTCCTCTCAGGCTTCACGCACCGTGACCGCGACCGTATCCTCGCCCCGTACCGGGCACTCGGGATGCGCAGGATCCGCGCCAGCCGGCTCGGGCGGTACGAATGCCACGTGCTGGTCGGTGACACATGATGGGCCGCGTCTGGAGGGCGTTCACGGTCCTGATCCTCTTCGCGATCGGTACGAGCCTCATCACCCCGCTCATCCCGATCTACAAGGATGACCTCGGCTTCAACGACACCGTCGTCACCCTCTTCCTCGTCGCCTACGTGGCCGCCCTCGTCCCGTCGATGCTCACCATGGGACAACTGTCGGACCGCATCGGGCGTCGCGGAGTGCTCCTCACGGCGCTCACCGTCATCGCGGTCGCCCAGATCCTCCTCGCGACCCAGCCCCCTCTCTGGGTGATCCTCGTCGCCCGTGGGCTGCAGGGTTTCGCCACCGGCGCGTTCTTCGGAACCTGCAGTGCCTGGCTCGTCGAACTGGCGCCGCCGAACCGACGGGGGGCGATGTCGGTGCTCTCGAGCATCTCGGTCCGCGCCGGGCTCGGCCTGGGGCCGGGCCTCGGCGGCGTGTTCGCCCAGTATCTTCCGGACCCGCTTCGCACCCCCTTCCTCGTACACCTCGCCGCACTCATCGTGGCGATCGTCATCGTGATCGGCCTTCCCGAGACGGTCATCCGCGGCCCGCACCGGCCGCTCACGATCAGCCTCGAGGTTCCGGCTGCTGAACGCTCCGTCTTCTGGCGGGTCCTCGTCCCCTCCGGAATGCTCCTGTCCCTGTTCGACGCGGTCTGCCTCTCGCTGGTCCCGGTCTTCCAGGTCCGGGAGCTCGGCGTCACCAACTACGCCCTCGTCGGTGCATCGGGATTCCTCGTCCTGACGAGCGGGGCCGTCAGCCAGGTCATCCTCCGCGACCTCTCACCGATCCGGTCGATCACCGGGGGTCTCATCGTCGCCTGCGTGGCGTTCATCGGGGTCATCTGCGGCGCGCCGCTCCAGTCGGCGCCTCTTCTGCTCGCCTCCGTCGCGGTCACGGGCGGCGCATGCGGGCTCGTGATGAAGGGGGGTATCGACCTCGCGACCCGCATCGCACCGCCGCAGGATCTCGGGAAGCTCATCTCGAGCTACTACGTCGCCTGCTACCTCGGCGGGTTCTCCGTCCCCCTCGTCATCGTCGGCGTCCTCGCCGACCTGATCGGACTGACCACAGCTCTCGTCATCATGACGATCATCGCCGCGGTTTCGGCGCTCTGGACGATCCTGGTCGGGCTACGCTCGGTCCACGGGCTCACCCCCGCGGGGGCGGACACTAGACTCCGATGATGCCGTACTCGTCGCCCGAACCACATCAGCGGATCGCCGCCGCGCTGCTCGGCGCCGCGCGTGTGGTGGTGCTCGCCGGCCGTTTCGTGGGACGTCCCGACGACGACGCCCCGGGGGCTCCGTCCGACGCCTGGGCGAACCGTGCGAGCCTGGAGATGCTCCTCACCGAACCTCAGGCGTTCTGGGAGTTCACCCTCCCCGCCGCACGGGCTATCGCCGCCCGGCGCCCCACCCCGGCCCACGCAGCCCTCGCCCGGCTCCAGCGTGCCGGGATCGTGCGCCACATCATCAGCCAGTCCGTGGACCACCTCCTGGCGATGGAGGGCGCCACCGACGTGAGCGAGGTCCACGGCAGCATCCTCTCCGCCATCTGCACCCGGTGCGGCGAGCGCTACGGGCTGGCGGAGGTCGAGCGCCTCGTGACCGACGCCACCGACTCCGTCCCGCGGTGCACGAGCCCCGACTGCGGATACCCGCTCCGTCCCTCGTCGACGCTGTGGGGGGAGCCCCTCGTCGAGTCGGCCGTGAAGCGGGCCTGGGACGAGGCCACGGAGTGCGATCTGTTCGTGGTGATCGACTCGGACCTCCGTGCGGTACCCATGAGTCTCCTGCCGTCGGTGCCCCTCACACGCGACGTGCCGCTCATCATGCTCGGGACGATCCCGACGCAGTACGACCGGTACGCCTCCGTGCTCATCCGCACGGAGTCCGAGCCGGTGCTCACGGCACTCGCCGATCTGGTCGCACCGGACGCCTGAGTGGGCGTCCCCACCCTGCGCCTCGACGGCCAGGCGGCGATCGTGACCGGCGGGTCCGCCGGGCTCGGCGTCATCATCGCCCGCACACTGGTGGCGCAGGGGGCCGCGGTGCTCCTCGCCGCACGCCGCGAGGGGCCCATACGCGATCTCGCCCGCGACATCCGCGACGGGGGTGGCCGGGCCGTCCACGCCGTCGCCGACGTCCGTGATCCGGCGCACGCGGGCGACCTGGTCGCGCGCTGCGTCGACGCCTTCGGCCGTGTGGACGGGGTCGTCGCGAACGCCGGCATCGCCGACACCTTCGCGGCACATGAGCACGACTCCACCCGTTTCGACGAGGTGCTGCACGTCAACGTCACATCGGGGGCCGCGCTCGCCGGCGCCCTCGCCGCACACCTCATCGACCGTGCCGAACCGGGCTGGGTGATCCTCATGTCGTCCATCCTCGGCCGCCGCGCCGGAACGACCGCGGCCGGTGTCAGCGCCTACGCCGCGTCCAAGGGCGCGGTCGAGCAGCTGACGCGAGAGCTCGCCCGCCAATGGGCGCCGCACGGCATCCGGGTGAACGCCCTCGCCCCGGGCGTCTTCCAGACCGACATGAACCGGGCGATGATCGGGACGCCGGAGCGCAGGGCGCGCACGATCGCACGGATCCCGCAGGGCCGTCTCGGCGAGCCGGAGGATCTCGCAGGGGCGGTCGCGTTCCTCGCCTCGGACGCCGCCCGCTATGTCACCGGCCAGATCCTCCCGGTGGACGGCGGGATGAGCATCTGGTGAGGGTCCACGCCCCTCGGAGGTGATGGGTGCGGCCCACTCGAGGCGGGCCGCACGGACTCACACGACGACGCTACGAGGCGTCGTCGACGACGAACTTCTGCGAGTAGTAGAGGTCGCCCTCGTGACCCATCTTCATCCGCCGGAGGACGCTCCGAACGCGCATCCCGACCTCGACGTCCTCTTCCGCCACGCCGACGACGGGGGCGGGCATGCTGACGCCCTCGTCCAGCTTGACGTGGCCGACGACGTACGGCTCCTGGCCGAGGAAGTCGCGGGGCGGGTAGTACACCACGGTGTAGTTGGTGAGCTCACCCTTCCCGGACATGGGCTCGGCGACCAGCTCCGTGTGCTTGCACTTCTCGCAGGTGTACTGCTCCCACCAGGGGTGCAGGGTCCTGCAACTCGTGCAGCGCATCGCATAGAGGCGCAGCTTGGGCGGGCCGAGGCGACTGAATTCGATTGCGGAGACGGTCATCTCTAGTCCTCCAGCCGCTGGTAGATGTGGATGGCGCCGACGGAGCCCGGGCCCCCACGACAGGCGCTGATGCCGATCTCGGCGTCCTTGCGCTGGATGCCCTCCGGTGCGGTGCCGCGAAGCTGCTCGATGACGTCGATCGCCTGGGTGGCGCCGGTCGCACCGAGCGGGTGGCCCTTGCAGAGCAGCCCTCCGGACATGTTGACGGCGACCTTGCCGTCGATCCAGGTGGATCCGTCGGCCGCGCCCTTCCATCCGTCGCCGCGTTCGGCGAAGCCGAGCGCCTCGATGCCGAGGGGCTCCTGGATGGCGAAGGAGTTGTAGATCTCGGCGACGTCGACGTCGTCCGCGGTGATGCCCGCCATCTCGTAGGCCTTCTGCGCCGGACGGGCGAGCAGTTCGAACGACTCGTCGAGCCCGTCGCTGGCCGCGTACCAGGTGCCCGACGCCATGGAGGTCGCGGTGATGTACACCTGCGGCTTGTCCTTCTGGGCCCGGAGGATGTCCTCACGACAGATGACGAGCGCGGAGCCCGCGTCGGTCATGGGGCAGACCTCGAAGAGCTTCAGGGGGTCGGCGACCGTGGCGCTGTTCATGACCTCCTCCACGGTGCACTCGAAACGCAGGTGCGCATACGGGTTGCGTGCGCCGTAGTGGTGGTTCTTGACCGCGACGTGCGCGAGGTCCTCCTCGCTGACCCCGTAGGTCTGCATGTACTTGCGTGCGGTCAACGCCGTACCCGACGGGAAGGTGAGACCGGAGAAATACTCCTCCTTCGAGTCGGCGGCCTGGGCGATGAGCGACGTGGCCTCCACCGTGGCGAGGTCGTTCATCTTCTCGACACCGAGGACCATCACGGTGTCGTGCAGACCGGCGAGGATGCTCGTAATCCCGAGGTGAAGCGCCCATGCACCCGTGCCACACGCCGCCTCGACCCGAATCGCCGGGGACGGGACGAGGCCCAGGTGGTCGACCATCTGCAGACCGGTCGAGTTCTCGTATGCGAACCCGACGGATCCGACGTTGCCGACGTAGAGGGCCTGGATGTCCTTCCGGTCGACACCGGCGTCGGCGATGGCCTTACTGCCGGCCTCGACACCGAGGTCCCGGAGTGACTTGTCGTGCTGAATCTTGTGGGGGGTCTTTCCGATCCCCAGTACACCAACGCGCATTCGCCCTCCTGCCCTAATGAGGCTTCTGCTGGCGCCCGCGGGTCCAGCGGTAGTAGGTGCCAAGGCTGATCGGCGCCCCTTGGGCGATCAGGTCCGCGATGCCGCTCGCGGTCGGTGCGGACGTGACCGTGATCTCCTGCGCGATGCCCTCACCGGCGCCGTACCCGAACGCAAGCACCGTCTGGCCGGCCTGCGCCCCGTCGAGAGCCAGGGCGAGAGACACGCCGAGGGACGCGGCCCCCATGTTTCCGAGGTCACCGACGAACACGGTACCCGCCTGTGCCTCGTCGGTGAAGCCGAGCTTGCCAAGACCGCGGACGGTCTGCGGGTGCGGCTGACTGACCGCGACCCGGCCGTAGGACGACGCGGCGTTGCCGGTCGCCTGCTCCAGCTTGGCCAGCGCGCCCTTCTGCGTCGTGAGGTACCCGTCGAAGAGCACCTCCATCCGGTAGCGCACCTCCGGCTCGGTGCCGAGGCGCCAGACGTCGTAGATCTCCTTGCTCTCCCGCGCCGTCGCACCAAGGGTCGCGAAACCACCGTCCTCGGTGATGAGGAACGCCGCGGCACCACCGGCCGACAACATGTCGCAGACGCGATCCTCGTAGGCCACGACATGATCGGCAACCACGACGAGGACCGGACCGTTCCCCGACGCGGCCAGTGAGGACGCGAGCTGGAAGGCGTCCAGCAGGCTTCCTGGATGACCGGCAAGGTCGTAGCAGTTGACGGCCTCCGGGTCGTCGATCGCTTCGAGGGTGCGCGTCAGGGTCCGTGAGAGCTTGCGCATCCCAAAGGGCGACGAGTGCGTCACGGTGATGAGCGTGGCGGGCGTCGCACCGCCGGCGATGGCCTGGGTAGCGGCCTCCCAGGCCATGGTGAGGACGTCCTCGTCGAGGGCCGGGGTCGCGAGCGCCTTGGAGCGCGGGCGGCCCGGGCGGCCCTCGAACGCCTGGATCTCACCGAGTGGGGCGCGGGACGTCGGGACGTACGCGCCGTATGCGGCGATGTTGGCCATCGTTACCCCTTGACCTCGATGCCGGACTTCGTCACCTTGACGCCGGCCTTCTCGGCGTCGAATGTGTCGGCCGTGACACCGTTGTTGCCCTCCTCACGCAGCTTGTTCTTCTGAACGCGCTCGGTCGGGGTCTTCGGGAGCTCGTCCACGAAGCGGATGTAGCGAGGGATCATGAAGTACGGCATCTCGTTGGCGAGCCACGTGATCAGCTCGACCGGGTCCGGAGCCGGGCCGTCCGGGATGCAGACGACCATGACCTCGTTCTCCGATGAGGCGCCCTCGTCGGCCTTCACGCCGATGCAGGCGGCCTCCTTGATCTGCGGGTGGTTCGCGACCTGGCGCTCCACCTCCTGCGAGGAGATGTTCTCGCCGCGGCGGCGGATGTAGTCCTTCACGCGGTCCATGAAGTAGAAGTACCCGTTCTTGTCCATCCGGCCGAGGTCGCCGGTGTGGAGCTTCAGGTTGCGGAAGTCCTCCGCGGTCTTCTCGTCCATGCCGTAGTACTTGCGCATGACGATGTTCGGGATCTTCATGTCGACGACGATCTCGCCGGGCGTGCCGGGCTTCAGCGGACGGTCGGTACCGGGCTCGACGATGGTGACCTCGTAGCCGGGGTTCGCCTTGCCCATGGAGCCCAGAACCGGCTTGCGGGTGGGGTCCATGTATGTGGCCATACCGGTCTCGGTGAGGCCGTACCCCTCGACAAACTGCACACCGAAACGCTTCTCGAACTTCTTGTAGATGTCCTTCGGCGCCGGGGCCGCGAACACGGTGTGGACCTTGTTGGTCGTGTCGTACTCGGACTTCTCGGTGTTGAAGATGAAGTAGCTGACCGCACCGATCGAGTTGAAGATCGTGGCCTCCGCCTCGGTCACCTGCTGCCAGAAGCGGCTGGAGGAGAACCGCTCGACGTAGGCGACGCGGGCGCCGGCGATGAGGGCCGGGTACCCGGTGAGCACCTGGGCGTTCGAGTGGAAGAGCGGCAGGCAGGAGAAGAAGGTCTCGTCCTTCATGGAGGCGAGCGACTTCTTGTTGAGCGTGCGGATGACCTCGAGGAGGCCGCGGCCCGAGAAGTAGTCGGCGGCGTGCTGCTTGACGACGCCCTTCGACAGGCCGGTGGTCCCGGAGGTGAACATGATGCGCGCGTCGTCGGTCCACTTGTACGCGACGCCGGGCTCCTTGGTCGGACCCTTCATGAGCGCCGAGAGGGGCTCATGCGAGAAGCGCCGAGGAAGCGGCTTCGTGCCGTTCGGCGTCTCCATGATGACGACGTGCTCCAGCAGGGGGAGACGCTTGGCGATGGTCTGGAGCCGGTCGAGCCACTCGTCGGAGATGATGAGCGTACGGGCCTCGACCAGGTTGATCGTGTGGGCGAGGAAGTCACCCTTGTAGGCCGTGTTGATGGAGCTCATGACTCCACCGGCCTTGAGGATCCCGAACCAGACCGGCAGGAACTCCTCACAGTTCGGCAGCATCACGGACACGGATTCACCGTGCTGGAGGCCCCGCTTGAGAAGAGCGTTGGCGATCTGGTTCGACTTCTTGTTGATCGCCCCGTAGCTGATCCACTTGCCGGATCCGAACTTCAGGAAATCACGATCGGGGTGCTCCTCTGCGCGCTGCCTGAGGATCTCGGGAAGAACCCAGGTCTCAAGGTCCTCCTTGAGATACCAGTCACTCCAGTCCGTTGCCATGTGCTTCTGTCTCCCCTGTGAATTCGGATGCGGTGGTGGAACCCCGGTCTAGGCGACCGGGGTGAACTTCGGAAGGGTGATCTCGTCGGTGACGTCGTCGAACACGACGCGGACGCGCATGCCGATCTTGACGTCGTCCGGGTCGAGCGACGGGTATCCCGGCTCGTCCTTCACGAGGAGGCTCATCATGCGCACGCCCTCGTCGAGGTCGATGAGGACCACGATGTGCGGCGGGTCACCCTTGTAGGCCTTGCTCGGTCCGATGAAGTGGACCGAGTAGGTGTAGACCTCGCCCTCGCCCTTCGACTCCGTCCAGCTGACCTCGTCGAGGGTGCCGGGAGTCAGGGCGCGCGGGTACCAGAAGGGCTTGCCGTCGGGGCCGGTCGGCAGCAGGAGCTTGTGCTCCTTGGTGCCGGCCCAGAACGCCTCGCCCTCGGGGCGCATGTCGGGAAGGGGCTTCGTGTATGCGGGCTTGTCAGACAATGTGCTCTCCCCCTCTTACGCCGACGGCGCTTCGTTTTGCAGGACCAGGGCGCTGGTGGCCGCGAGGATGCCGCCGGAGCCGTTGGAGACGGCCGTCTTCGCGCCGGGCACCTGGTGGTTTCCGCCGCCGCGGTCCGTGTCGTCGGCCGTGCCGCGAAGCTGCAGGGTCGCCTCGACGATGTGATGCATGGCACCGAGGTGCGCCTGGCGGATGAGACCGCCGTGGGTGTTCATCGGGAGCTTGCCGCCGAGCTTGGCATTGCCCTCGAGGACCCAGTCGCCCGCCTCGCCGGGCCCGCAGATGCCGAAGCCCTCGAGCGCGATGAGCGGGGTGAAGCTGAACGAGTCGTAGATCTCGGCGACGTCGATGTCGTCGACCGTGATGCCGGCGACCTCCATCGCGCGACGACCGGCACGGCCGAGGCCCTGACGGACACCGTCGACCGACTTGGCCGATCCGATGTACTGGTGGGAGTAGCCCTCACCGACACCGGTGATGTAGACCGGCTTCTGCTTCATGTCCTTCGCGCGCTCGGCCGTCGTCACGAGGAACGCGGCGGCACCGTCGGACACGAGCGAACAGTCCATGGCGTGGAACGGGGTCGCGATCCAGCGGTCGTTCATGACGTCCTCGACGGTGACCGGGTCGCGCAGCATCGCGTTCCACTTCAGGGCGGCGTGCTCGGACTGCGTCGCGACGACGGCGGCGAGCGCCTCCTGCGGCACGTTGTGCTCGTACATGTACCGCTGCGCGAGGAGGCCGTATCCACCGATGGTGGTCAGGCCGTACGGCGCCTCGAACGCACCGTGGCTCATCTCGCGCGCCATGGCGATCATTCCACTGGACGAGATACCGGAGCGCGTGTTGTCACCGCGGACACACAGGACGGTCTCGGCGAGACCGGCGTCGATTGCGAGCGCGGCCTGCACGGCCATGAGCGGAGCCGTGGCTCCACCGACGGCCACGGAACCGAAGTACCCGGGCTCCATGCCGAGATAGTCCGCGAACGTGGTGCTGTGCATCAGCGTCTGCTCGACGAACGAGAACGCGGTGACAAGACCGTCGACCTCGTTCAGAGTGATTCCCGCGTCGTCAAGGGTGATCTTCGTCACCTCGGCCAGAAGCTGGAACGACCCTCGTCCAGGGAGTACTCCCTGCTCTGTCTCGCCGACTCCGGCAATCACGATGCCCTTCGCCAGCATGCGCCGTGCTTCACGCACGTCGGGTGTGCTCTCGCCCATCCGTCTCCTCTCGTGGACCCCGCAGACGTCCCCCTGCCCGCAGGGCGGGTGTCCGGGGCGGATCGTTCGCGCCCCGACGGCCCCCGCACGCTACCAGCGAGAATCGTCCATTGCCAGATTTGCCCGCGGCGACGCTGCTACCCTCCAATCGACCCGCCAGGTACAGCACAGAGGTGATGAACGGTGAAGGACGTCGAACCCGTCTACGACAAGGAAACGGACACGCTGAAGGCCATTGCGAAGGGCCATCCGTCCGCATCTGCGGTCACCAACTCGAAGGGCGTGACAGTCTTCTTCGATCCGGACAACAACGAGGTCCTGGGGTATGTGATCCAGAACTTCTCCGCGTACTACGAGGCGAACAAGCAGGACGACGGCAGCTACAACGTCGACCTCCCCACCCGCATCCCGGTGAACCTCGAGGAGGAGATGGACTTCGACGAGGAGCAGTTGAAGTCCGGTGTCCGCATCGCCGAGATGTACTAGCGGTCTGACACCCGACCCGGCCGCATGACCAACGCGTCATCCGCACCCCCGGACCGCGCACCCGACGCCGCCCGCGTCGTGCTGTGGCTCCACGCCATGGTGATGGGGTTCCTCGGGCTCGTCGGCCTGGTGGCCGCCGGGGCACTCGCCGAACTGTTCGCGATCTCCTCCGGCACGGTGCGCCTGGTCGGTGGGGGGTCGCTCGTGGTCGGCGTCGCACTCGCCGTCCTCGTGACGCCGCGCACCTGGCGTCCCGGCCTGGCCGTGGCCGGCGGACTGAACATCATCCTGGGCGGAACGCTCCTGGGGCTCGCACCCTCCTCACCGGACAATCGCGGCGTGACGCTCCTCGTGATCCTCGCCGTCCTGTTCGCGATCCTGGCGATGGCCGAGTTCGCGATCCGCAGGCCGCGCGGCATGCGGCCGCCGGGAGCGGTTACCCACGACTGACGGTCCGCCGCCGGCGCGACCTGGCGGCGGCGGCGGACCGGGATGCACGGCCCTCGGCTACCCCTTGCTTCCGACGATCATGGCGTCCGGACCCTTGCCCTGGGGAACCATGGGGAACACCTTCGCCATCTGGTCGGTGTGGACGTCGACCAGCGCCGGGCCGTCGTGTGACAGCGCCTCGCGGAGTGCGTCTTCGAGATCGGCCTCGTCGGTGACGGTGGTGCCGGGCATGCCGTAGGCCTTCGCGATCTCCGCGAAGTTCGGCTGGAAGGCCTCGTAACTCGTGCCGGAGTAGCGCCCCTGCCAGAACATCTCCTGCCATTGGCGGACCATTCCGAGGTAGCCGTTGTTCAGGATGATGACCTTGACGGGCAGATCGTACATCTGCGCCGTGGACAGCTCCTGAAGGGTCATCTCGAACGATCCGTCGCCGGCGATGTCGATCACGAGTTCGTCGCGTCCCAGGGCGACCTGGGCACCGAGCGCGGCGGGAAGGCCGAAGCCCATCGTGCCCAGCCCGCCAGAGGTGAGCCAGCGTCGCGGTCGATCGAAGAGGTAGTGCTGGGCGGCGAACATCTGGTGCTGGCCGACATCGGTCGCGACGACGGCCTGTCCCCGGGTGATGTCGTACAGCGACTTCACGACGTGCTGCGGTGGGATGGCGCCGTCGGTGTCGGTGTCGATTTCGTACGGGTGGTCGGCCTTCCACTTCATGACGCGGTCCCGCCAGGCCGCCCGTTCGGCGGGGTCGTGGCGATCGTCGCGGGTGGCATAGGCATCGGCGAGCGCGTCCAGCGCGGCCTTCGCCTCTCCCGCGATGCCGATGTGCGCGGCGCGGTTCTTCGAGATCTCCGCCGGATCGACGTCGATGTGGATGATCTTCGCGTTCGGTGCCCACTCGTTCATGACCGTCGACAGGACGCGCTCGTCGAAGCGCACCCCGACGGCGATCACGAGGTCGGACTCCTGGAACGCCCACGTCGCGGCGGCGATTCCGTGCATGCCGGGCATCCCGACCCACAGCGGACTGGAGGCCGGGAAACCTCCCAGCCCCATGAGGGTCGTGGTGACGGGAACCTCCGTCGTCTCCGCGAAACGGGTGAGCGCCTCCGCCCCCTCGCTGATGACCACTCCGCCACCGGCGTAGATCACCGGCCGCTTCGCCTGGGCGATCGCCTGGGCGGCCGCGGCGATCTGGCGTGGGTGACCGGCACCGGCCGGCGGGCGATATCCCTCGATCTGCGGCGGCGTCGGACCGGAATACGGCGCGACGTCCTGTCCCCAGACGTCGACGCACACATCGACCAGGACCGGGCCGGGACGACCGCTCTCGGCGATGTGCACGGCTTCGGCGATCGCCTGCGGGAGCTCCTCCGCGGTCTTGATGAGATAGCTGTGCTTCACGACCGGCAGCGTGATGCCGACGATGTCCGCCTCCTGGAAGGCGTCGGTGCCGACCCGGTTCGACCCGACCTGACCGGTCAGTGCGACCATCGGAACGGAGTCCATGTAGGCGTCGGTGATCGGCGTCACCAGGTTGGTCGCGCCCGGACCGGATGTGGCGGTGCAGACGGCCGCCCGACCCGTGACCTTCGCGTACCCCTGGGCCATATGGCCCGCACCCTGTTCGTGGCGCGTGAGGTAGGTGCGGATGTCGCCCTCGTCCGAGAGCGCGTCGAACAGCGGAATCACGGGACCGCCGGGGATGCCGAACACGGCATCGACCCCTGCCCGCTTGAGTCCGTCCAACGCTGCATCAACGGCACGCATACATTTGCTCCTGGGAGTCGCGATAGTCTCGAACTGCGGATCGCGCGTTCGCAGCTAAGAGCGTAACAAGACCTCAAGGAGCACCGACGTGGAGCCCACACCGCCCCCCAACCGACCGTCGTACGCCGAAGAGAACGCGATGCGGATCGCGAGTGAGTCGCTGACGTTCTATGACCAGGAGACCGACACCTACACGTGCACCTACGGTCCCCCGGCGCCCAGCGTCGGCATCCGGGATCCGGAACGCGGCATCGTCGTACGCGTCGACCCGCACACGCGTCAGGTTCTCGGGTTCACGATTCCCGACTTCAAGGCTTGGCACGCCGAGAACGCCGATGAGGACGGCGCCTTCGAGGTGGACCTCCCCCCGATCTGGACCGGCGACACATCCGACGCCGAGCCCACCGAGTAGACTCGGTCACTAACCGGTTAGTTACCTGTCCGGTCACGGCCACCACGGCACCCACGAGACAAGCGGGGCCGAGTAGGATGGTCTAACCGGTTCGTCACACACGCATCGAAGGAGCCCGAATGGCGGTCGACACACAGCGCGTCGAGGACTTCAAGCTCGAGAAGGAGCCGTATTACCTCCCGGTCTCCAACGAGGTTGAGCTGTTCGAGGCGGCCTACAACGCCGGACTCCCGGTGATGTTGAAGGGCCCCACCGGATGCGGGAAGACCCGCTTCGTCGAGCACATGAGCTGGCGGCTCTCACGGACCCTCGTCACGGTCGCCTGTCACGAGGACCTCACGGCGAGCGACCTGGTCGGCAAGTACACGCTGCGCGGCGACGAGACGGTATGGCAGGACGGTCCGCTCACGATCGCGGTGAAGTCCGGGGGCATCGCCTACCTGGACGAGGTCGTCGAGGCCCGAAAGGACACCACGGTGGTCATTCACCCGCTCACCGACGACCGGCGCATCCTCCCCCTCGAGAAGAAGGGTGAGATCGTCCAGGCACCGGACGACTTCCAGCTGGTCATCAGCTACAACCCCGGCTACCAGTCCGTCCTGAAAGACCTGAAGCACTCCACCAAGCAGCGCTTCGTCGCACTCGACTTCGACTACCCCGCGCCGGAGCTCGAGGAGGAGATCGTCCGCAACGAGTCCGGTGTCGATCAGGAGACCGCCGCCCGCCTCGTGAAGATCGCCGAGAAGGTCCGCAACCTTCGCCAGCACGGCCTGGAAGAAGGTGTCTCGACCCGGCTCCTGGTGTACGCCGGACAGCTGATCGGCAAGGACATCGACCCGGTCGCCGCCTGTCAGGCGACGATCTGCAAGCCGATCACCGACGATCTGGACATGCAGCGCTCCATCGTCGAGATCGTCGCGACACAGTTCTGATGGTTGCGGGTCGGGGCGGAAGGGCGTCATGAGCTTCGGGCCGTCGGTCGGCAACGTCGGCATGTACATCGCCCGGGAGATGCTTGCGAGCGTCCCCGAGGAGGATCGCCCGCGCTACTTGAAGCTCGTCGAGGAGATTGCCGAGCTCAAGTACCAGCTCGGCGTCGAGGTCGCACGCCAGCTGCCGCGGCTGCTCGCCGAACATGACACGGACCGGGTCCAGACCTACCTCGACCAGGTGCGGTCGGTGGCGGCGCTGGGCTGGAAGTCCAGTGTCGAGGTCGCGAAGCAGCTGCCGGATCTCTACGACGCTCCGGACCCGGCCATGGCCACCGCCTACGTCGACATCATCACCGAGGCCAACTCGGGTGCCTCGGACGACGATGAGGACACATCGTCTTTGGTCGAGGAGCTTGCGGAGCTCGAGCGTCAGATCCGTGAGATGGAGCCGAAGATCCAGCGTGCACAGGAGATCAAGTCCCACCTGGCGGCGAAGGACCGGCGCGACGAGACCCGCCGCAAGCACGCCGTCGACCTCGCGGCCGCGCTTCCCGCCGTGCTGGCCCGTCTGCGTCCGAAACACCGGCCGGTCTTCCTCACGGAGGTGAACCGCGTCGCCGTCGCCGACTCCGAGGCGGCGCTGGAGGCGGCCGACACCCTCCTCGACCTCCTCAACGGTGAGCGTCTGTCGGCCGAGGGCGCCGCCGAGTGGGTGAAGCGCGGCCTGGACGTCCTCGACCGCAACAAAGAGGTCGGGCGCGGCTACTTCCGCCTCGGGTCGAAGTACGCCCTCGACGTCGTGGAGGAACTCCACGAAGGGCTCGCACTCAAGGAGGTCGCCCGGGTGCTGAAGCTGTACGCGACCGCGCTCTGCGGACGCGACGTGGCGATTCGCTCGACGCTCGAGACCTACGCGATCGAGGCGTTCGGATCGGATCACGTCGTCCTTCCTCCGGACATGCGTTACTTCGAGGACGACGAGCAGAACTTCACGGCCTACAAGGTCGCCACGGCCCACGGTGCCGGTCGCATCGAGTTCGGGACCTACGACTTCCGCCTCGACGATCTCGGCGATCTCGTCGGTGGCCTCACGGCACGCTACGGGGGTTCATCGTGAGTACGCAACCGGTCGAGAGCGACCTGGCGCGCTTCTACGCGCTCTTCCCGAACGGGGCACTCGCACGGGACCTCTTCAACGTGATCGAGGGTCACCGCATCGACCACCATCTTCGGCGCATGTACCCCGGCATCAAGCGGGACATGAAGGCCATCTCCCATGCGACGCTCGAGCGCCGCGACGGGATCGGGCCGACCATGACGGAGGCCCAGGCCGTCGTCGAGGGGCTCATCATCACGTCGATCGGTGCCACCCCGGATCTGTCGGATGTTCCGGCCGCGACGGCCCAGATGGTCCTCCGGGCCGTCGCGATGCTCGAACCGCTCGAATCCGAGGACGCCCGCGTCGCCGACAGCGCCCGTATCGCGGCCGCCGTGTATCAGCTGATCGACGACGGCCTCCGCCGGGCCGACAGCCCGTACGCGGCCGATCCCGACGCCGATCAGCGTTTCCAGGACTCCGTCGACGACCTGGAAGCCGAACAGAACCCCGATGACGTGCGCCCCCAGGAGGACACCTCCGGCGGCGGTGCGGACGACTACGAGTCCGCGGACATGCCGCCGTTCATGACCCCGGTGCTCGAAGAGCTCATGCAGCAGAAGGCGAAGGAGCGCGCCGAGGCCGGCGAGACGGCGGACGAGGGTGCCGTCAAGGAGGACTCCCCCGCACAGGCGCCGGAGGACACGGACATCGACGGCGCGATGCAGACGCAGGAGGCGCAGGCCGGCGACGCCGACGCCGACGACGTCGCACAGAGGGGTGAGACGTCTCCCGAGGAGATCGCCGCGAAACCCGGTGAGGCCCCGGACTCCCGATCCGATGACCAGGAGGGCCAGGGAGCCGAGATGCTCCGTGGTGAGGGTCCGGACGTGCCGCTCGTCGAGACGGACGACGAGGAGGAAGAGGACCTCGGTGAGCAGACGTTCATGTACGACGAGTGGGACCACAAGATCGAGGACTACCGCCCGGCCTGGTGCACCCTCCGTGAATCACGTGCGACCCGGGTCCAGGATGCGTTCGTCGCCGCGACCTTCCACGAGTTCGGCGGGGTTGTCAGCCAGATCCGGCGGAACTTCCAGCTCATGCGTCCCGAACGGCTGCGGAAGATGCGCTACCAGTCGGAGGGCGACGACCTCGACATCGACGGGCTCGTCGAGTACGTGGTCGACCGGCGCGCACGGGTCAGCCCCACCGATCGCGTCTACATCAAACGGGACAAGAAGGACCGCGACGTCGCGACGGCCTTCCTGGTCGACATGTCGAGCTCGACAGACCGAAAGATCGACGGTCGAAAGCGGATCATCGACATCGAGAAGGAGGGACTCCTCCTCATGTCGGAGGCGCTCGAGGCCATCAGGGACGAATACGCCATCTACGGGTTCTCCGGATCCGGTCGCGAATCGTGCGAGTTCTACACCGTCAAGGAGTTCGGAGAGCGCTACGACGGCCGTGTCAAGGGACGCATCGGCGGGATCTACGCCCGTCAGAAGACCCGTATGGGTCCCGCTCTTCGCCACGCGACCAAACGCCTCATGGCCGTCGACGCACAGGTGAAGTTGCTCATCCTCCTAACCGACGGGAAGCCGTACGACTCCGACACCTACCAAGACAACACCTATGCGCAGGAGGACACGAAGATGGCCCTCCGTGAGGCCAAGCGCGAGAAGATCCACCTCTTCTGTGTCACCGTTGACCAGGAGGCCGCGGACTACCTGCCGGAGATGTACAGCGATGCGAACTTCGTGATCATCGACGACGTCCGCACCCTTCCGCAGAAGCTGCCCCAGCTCTATCGTCGCCTGACGACCTGACATGGCCCGTCAGTCACACGACGATTCACACGACAGACATTCTCCACATCCCGGGTAACCGACTCGCGGATCCCACCCCATCCCGGGTAGACGACTCGCACGCACTGTTCGCCGGACCGTCACCCGACTCACGACTACCCGATGACCGGGGTAAACGACTCGCGCCGGCCATCCGTCCCGACCTCTGCGCCTCACGAGAACCCGGGTAAAGCACTCGCATCCCTCAAGATCGTCCTGCCCAGGGGCGGGGTAATCCACTCGCGGCACATGTTCCAGGGATATCGCCCCCGGGGTAATCCACTCGCATCCACCCCGGGGTATGACGCTCGCGCAACCCCCGGTAGACGACTCGCGTCCCATTGGCTTTACCCCCTGCAAAGAGACGTGTTCTTCGTCCTGCAGTTTCAGTACTCAGTTAAAAGCCAGTTCTTTAAGGGTCGGGCGCCGTCGCCCGCGCCGATCGGCTCGGGCGCCCGACCGGCGCATCCACATCACAAGCGACCGACGTACCCGGGGTAATCCACTCGCGCGACCATGCACTCATCGACGACGTGTGCCAACTTCCCGTCACCGAATGTCATCTCCCATCCCATCACGCGACGAGCCGGCGATCACGGGCCTCCAAGAGCAGCTCGCTCTCATCGAACCGCAGAACCTGCGTCGACTCGAGCAGCCGTTGCGTCATGGGTTCGCTGACCGTTCGACGGCGCGGAAGGGCCTGGAGATCGCCGCGGGTACCGCCATCGCTGACCGTCTTGGGACGATCCATCAGAAGCAGGGCCCTGAGATCGGCCGTAACGGTTACCTGATGATCGTCTGGTTGGGTTCACGCTGGCTCCAGATGGAGGCCCCGGGGAACACGGCGGTCCCCTTCACCCAAGGCCGTGTTCTCCGGGACTTCGGTTGGGAGAACGCCGGCAAGCCGGCCCGTCAGGCGCTCCGGAAGGCCCTGCTGAACCTTCAGGAAGCGCGCTGGGAGGGTGAGGTCAACGATCCGGTGACAGGCCACAAGACCCATGAGGATCACTTCGGCATCATCGACCGTGTCATGTGGCCGGTGCACTCGAACGGAAAGCTCGAGCGGCCGGGGGCGATCTTCCTGGGGAGCTGGTTCCTCGACCAGCTCCGAAACGAAGCCGGTGAATGGCTGGACTGGGACATCGTCCGCGACCTCCCACCGATCGCCCGCAAATTCTACGGTCTTCTCGAGAATGACCGCTTCATGAGTCGTGAGAATGGGCGGGAGTGGCACGCGTACACGCTCGCCACCCCCCTGTTCACCTCGCTCGGTTCGTCCTGCAAGCGTGATCGCGACAACGTCGCTGCGGTGATGCGCGCCTGCGAGGCCATCACGAGCCTTGACCCGCGCTACGAGTTCACACGGGAGAGGGTGCTGGACACACGTGGGGAGTGGACGAATCAGGTCCACGTCAGCCGCGTTCCGCGTCGGCGGAATCGTACGAATACCCCGAGGGCTATTCGGAGCGCGCCGGCGACGTGATCCAGCGTTCGAGGGGTGGCATCGGCCCCGCCGTGTGACGGACGGCCGGATCGAGAGCCGCGGTGACGGCCTCCCCCACCGCTCCCTGGTCGCCGTGTTCACGGACGTCGGCGAGCACCATGGCGAGCCCGATTCGTACGAGTGTGGCCCGCTCGAGGTCGCGCCGTTCCGGTTGATCTCGCTTCCATTCGGCGACAAGGCCGTCGAGGGCGTCGAGCGTCGACTGTGCCACCCGCATGTGGAGCCGTCCGTCGACGGGTACGACGGGCCGCGTGTTCCCCCGCTCCGGCGCGACTGCGACGGGCACGTAGCCCGCGTATGCGGCGGGATCGGGCGGGTCGGGAGCATCCGTGACCGGTCTCACCTGCGGAGGGTCCGGGCGGGTGTCGGTGCGCTGTTCGCGTCGCGTTGGCGTCATGGCCTCGACGACCGGTGTGGCCCTCTGCTCAAATCCGGCCGCCGCCTTCGCCAGGTCCTGAAGTGCATCCTGCCGTGCGCTGCGGTCACTAGGCGACACGTGCGACCCCCCGGTCCGGTGTGAAGACCTCATCGGCGATGCGGTCCCAGACCTCGCTCAGTTTCGGATCGATCGCCGTCACCCCCACCCGTTCACTCGCCGCCTGCCGGTAGGCGACCCGTTTGGCGATCACGGTGTCGAGGACCGGCCACGGGGCACCGGCGCGAAGTGCGTCGGCCGTTGCGCGTCCGTCGACCGTGTGGAGCTCCGCAAGCGTGAGGAGGATGCCCCGCACCTCGAGATCGGGGTTCAGACGATGCCGGATCTCGGCGAGGTGGCGTGCGAGCTTGGCTAGGCCCTCGAGCGCGTAGACCTCGGGAGAACAGGGAACCAAGATGGCGTCGGCGGCCACCCAGGCGTTGGTCGCGATGAGGTCGAACCCGGGGGCGGTGTCGATGACGGCGACGTCGTACTCGTCCCGAAGCGGAGTCAGGACCTCCCGCAGGAGCTGCTCGCGTCCGGAGACGTTCAGAAGGACCGCGGCGTCGTCGTCGAGCGAGCTCTCCGCCGGGATGACGTCACCGCAGTCGATGCTGCCGGTGCGCGGTTGGTCCACCACTGCGCGGATCATGGCTTCGTCGAGGGCGAGGTTGGCCGCCGCCCGCAGGAGCGCCGATAGGCCGACCGCGGTTCCCGAGACCCCGACGTGTCGTGAGAGGTGGGCCTGGGGATTCGCGTCGATCGTGAGCACGCGAAGGCCGCGTCGCCGGGCCGCCTCGGCCAGGTTCACCGTGGTGGTGGTCTTGCCGACGCCACCCTTCTGGTTGCTGATCGCGATGACGTCCATCGCTCCTCCTCTTTCGCATGACCACCGTCCGACCACCACCTTTTCGCGGCCGGCGTGGGATGTCCTGCCGTAGCCATCCCCCGGCAGACGCCTACCTCCGGCTGACGTGACGTGGATGGCAAGCGGAGGCCGCCCACCGATGAAGTGCCAGCGCTGGTGCCCCAAGTGTGGTCGACTCAGAGTATACGTAGTGCGCTGGACGACATCAGGTGTCCGTGTGCATGTGGACGTACAGCGCTGCATGTCCAGGAGAGGTAGGCCACAAGGATGGGTGCGACTCGATCGGTGTCGCAGGTGATGCGATGGAAGGGCGCCGCGAGTGGATTACCCCGGTCGGTCGGGAGAGCTGCGCGAGTGGGTTACCCCGGGTTCCGTCTCGGCGCATGACGAGGAATCCGGACGATCACGGCGATGGGCGCGCGACCGGGGCTTGTTCGGCGATCGTGGGAGCGAAAAGCTCCGCTCGGCGAGATCGATCCTGTGGCCCGACCAGCCGGAACTGGGGGATGATGCGCCACCGCCCATTCATCCTGTGCGTATGGGACGGTCCATATGGTCCGCCTTTGGGTCGACCCGGGGGTTCGGCGATACGGATAGGGATGACGCGTTCGGTGACAAGTCGGCGAACCGTCGGCGATTCCTCTCAGAACAGGGGCGACACCCGTGATGCGGTGGTGTGAGCACGTGTGCGACGTGTCGTGCGGCTGTGCCCGTTCTGCCGGTCAGGATCGCGCGCTCGGCCGGGCGAGAGGGAGCGCTCCGTTCGCGGAAGCGCTGGGGGCTGTGACGACCCATCTCATCACGGTGCGACGGAGGCGACGTCAGCCGCATGCGGCTGCTCGCCCATACGCGCGCCACGCACGCGAACGCGTGTCTGAGCGGTTTGACTCGTGTGCCATAGACCGAACGCGCGGACGGCGGGCACCCGGGCGGCGGGGGACAGGGGAGACCCGGACGGATCGAACGACGGATCCGATCGATCCACGCGGTATGCGCGAGCTGTTTACCCCGGTGAACCGGCGCCACCCGGAGCAGGAGTCCCGCGCCTGGGCGCGACGGCGTCAGGGCGTGGAACGCACCGGACGTACGGGGACCGCGGGAGCCGGTGCCTCCGGCCGCGTCGACCGGGATCGTGGTGGGCCGGCCACGGCTTCCGATGATCGTTCACCAACTACCGGCTACGCATCCTGCTCCACGCCGGCGGCTGCCACTGGCCATCCGGTCGTCCATCCCCACCCCGCATCCGAACCCGCCATCCCTACTCCGATGCGTAGAGCCGGAAATGACGAAGGGGGCCGGAACCGAAGTTCCGACCCCCTTCGAGCTTCGATGAAGCGTGAGCGCCTAGACGCCCGGAGGCTTCGGGAAGCGGTGACGCATCGTGTACTGGTACGGGGTCGCGAAGAGAAGGTCCGCGATGTCCTCGTCGGTACGCTCGATGGTCTGGGTCCAGATGGTGTCCGCACCCGGGATGATGAGGTCGAAGTTGAACGTCATCAGACCGATGAGTTCCTTGACCGGCA
>CAYOSM010000017.1:0-14631 GCA_964406645.1 uncultured Bifidobacteriaceae bacterium
ACGAGTACGCGAACGCCGTGCGGCGCCTCGAGTCGGACGCGGACCTGCGGACGACACTCGGCACGTCGGGACGGCGGTGGTCCCAGGAGCAGACCTGGGACGCGGTCGGCGAGCGCTGGGAGCACCTGATCGGCATGGTCGAACGCCAGGCCCAATCCCGCGGTTGACGCGGTGTCGCCCGGGATCGGGCGGACTCGGTGACCGGACGTGGGGGCCCAGGGACGAGAGCGACCTGATCGATCTCTGCCTGCCCGGACGTCCCACCTGACGGTGCCCACGCGATCGGTCCACCCCCGCCGGCCGATGCGTCGAGCACGCGCACCGCAGACCGAGGCGGATAAATGTTCCAGAACTGCACCATCCACCCGGCACGCCTCGCCTGCCGACCACGAGCTACGTGGTCTCCTGCATATCGACCATGCGTCCTCGGCTACGCAGCACTCGCGATGTGACGCGGCATTGACCTGGAACGGAGTGCCGCGGCGACGGATTCGTACGGAACGATCGGGCGCCGAGGGAACGGCCGACAGGCCACGCCGTGATATGGACAGGAATCCGGTCTCCCCGCTCCTTCCGACACCCGGAAGACGAAGCGGACCACGGCGCCGAACGGCAGGCGCCCCGGTCAGACGTCCAGCAGGACCTTCCGGCCGTAGAAGGCCTCGGCCAGGCCGCTCGGGCTGACGCACTCCATACCCCGCAGCCGCATGAGTCCCATGAAGAGGTCCTCGGAGAACCATCGCTTGGACCGCTGCGTCGCGAAGTGCTCCATGAGGTGAGCGATCTTCCGCGCCGCGAGATCCTCCGACACCGGGACGAACACATTGGGAGCGCCCATGTCGCCATCCCACTTGGGGATCTCGTACTCCACGATGAGGGTGTCGCGGAAGGTGTTCCAGGTCAGATCGCAGACCATGCGGTGATCCTGATGGAGGTCGTGACGCTGGTGCGTGAGCACGAGATCGGGCTGGACGTCGCCCTTCAGCCCCTCGAAGAACTCCTTGACGTCCGGACCGAGATACGGCAGGAAGCCGTCGCGGAAACCTCCGACCACGATCTCGGCTGCGCCCGCATCCGCCAGGAGGGCCTCGGCGCTCCGGCGGGCCTCCGCCTCTCGCTCACCAGCGGCCGTCATCACGACCCAGACGACGCGCATCGACGGATGGCGATCGATCAGGTGGAGCACCGAGGCGCCGCAGCCGATCTCGCCGTCGTCGGAGTGCGCCCCGAGCACGAGGAGCGTGCCGAGGGGCCGCTCAGCGTCCGCCAATCCGAGGGACCGCATCAGCGCGGGTGGTCCTTCATCGGGTCGTCGACCGTCCCCTGCCGCTCCCAGATGCGCCAGGGACCGCCGCCCTGATCGAGCATGTCCTCGAGGGCCTGCTTGTCCTTGAGCGTGTCGACCGGGTAGTAGAACCCCTCGTGACGCCAGGCGATGAGCCCGTTCTCGTCGATAAGACGCGCAAACGGCTCATTGACCAGGTCCTCACCCGGGCCCATGTAGTCGAAGATGTCACGGTGCAGCACGAAGAAGCCGCCGTTCATCCAGAGGTTGGACTCCTCGACATCGTGCACGCCGCGGACCAGGTGATCGTCGTCCACCGTGAGGGTGTGGAACGAGTACGTGGGCCGCACGCAGAGCAGGCTGGCCTTCTTGCCGGTGCGCGTCAGGTTGTCGATCATGAGGTCGAGCGGTGCGTCCGTGAGCCCGTCCGAGTAGTTCGCCAGGAAGTACTCGTCGTCTCCGATGTGCTCCTGAACCGCCTTGAGACGCTCACCGACCTTCGCCCGGAGGCCCGTGTCGACGAAGGTGATCGTCCACGACTGGATGTCGCTTCCGAGGAGCTTCACCTCGCGTGTCGAGCCGTCGAGGACGAAGTCGTTGGACAGCGCCTCGTCGTACTCCAGGAAGTAGCTCTTGATGACCTCGGCGCGGTGCCCGAGGCAGAGGATGAAGTCCGTGTGGCCGTAGTGGGCGTAGTACTTCATCACGTGCCACATCAGGGGGCGATCACCGAGCGGGACCATCGGCTTCGGGACCCGGTCCTCGCCCCCGCGCATCCGGAGACCGAGTCCGCCGCAGAACAGGACGACCTTCATCCGACCACCTTCGCCGTCGGGATCGGAATGACGAGGCGTGCTCCCCACTCCTTCGTATAGGCCAGCTGTTCCACGATCTCACGCTCCAGGTTCCACGGCAGGATGAGGATGTCGTCCGGCTTCGTCTCCGCGATCCGCTCCGGAGGGTGCACCGGGATGTGGGTTCCGGGCAGGAAGCGCCCGTGCTTGTACGGGTTGCGGTCCACCGTGTACTCAAGAAGATCGGACCGGATGCCGCAGTAGTTGAGCAGCGTGTTCCCCTTGCCCGGTGCGCCGTACCCGACGACCCGGCGACCGGCGTCGCGCGCGTCGATGAGATACCGCAGGAGGTTGCGCTTGGTCTCCTCCACCGCCGGACCGAACGACGCGTAGCGCTCGATGGTCTCGTAGCCGGCGTTGCGCTCGCGCTCCGCGAGCTCGGCGACCGCCGGGGAGGGGACCGTGGTCGTGTTCTCGTTCTCGGCGTGCACGCGCAGTGACCCGCCGTGGGTCGGGATCTCCTCGACGTCGACCACGATCATGCCGTGGGCGGCGAGGATCCGCTGCGTCGTGAGGAACGAGAAGTACGAGAAGTGCTCGTGGTAGATCGTGTCGAACTGACGCAGCTCGATGAGGTTCCACAGGTGGGGGAACTCGATGGTGATGCGTCCCCGCTTCTCGAGGAGCATCCCGATCCCGCCGACGAAGTCGTTGATGTCCGGGACCTGCGCGAGGACGTTGTTCGCCGCCATCAGGTCCGGCTGGAGCCCCTCGTCCAGCATCCGCTGCGCCGCCTCACGCCCGAAGAACTCCACCCGGGTGGGGACGCCCTTCGCCACGGCCGCCTCGGCCACGTTGGCCGCGGGCTCGATGCCGACGCAGGGGATGCCGGCGGCGACGAAGTGCTGGAGCAGGTACCCGTCGTTGCTCGCGAGCTCCACCACCAGGCTGTCCGGTCCGAGGCCGAGGACCCCGGTCATCTGCTCGGCGTACCGCCGCGCGTGGTCCACCCAGCTGTCGGAGAACGACGAGAAGTAGGCGTACTCGGTGAAGATCTCGTCAGGGGCCACGTACTGCTCGAGCTGCACGAGGAAGCACGAGTCACACACACGGACGTGCAGCGGATAGAACGGCTCCATCCGGTTGACGTCCTCGGCGGCGAGGAAGCTCTCGCAGAGCGGCGACATCCCGAGATCGACGAAGGTGTGGACGAGCGGGGTTCCGCAGAAGAGACAGCCGGGTGGGCTCGACGACATCAGGTCACCTTTCGGTTGCTAGCGTTGGGTCATGTCCGATCCCCTGCCCGACGGCGTCTCCGTCCTGCGCGGTGAACCGATCCACGACATGCGGTTCGTTCCGCTGCGGCGGATTCCCGACGAGCGGGGCACGATCCTCCACATGCTGCGACGGACCGATGATCATTTCATCGACTTCGGAGAGATTTACTTCACCACGATCTACAACGGGATCGTGAAGGGGTGGCATTCGCACCGCGACATGACGCTCAACTACGCCTGCGTGACGGGGCGGATCAAGCTCGTGCTCTACGACGATCGTGAGGACTCGCCGACGCGCGGCTCGCTGATGGAGGCGTTCCTCGGAACCGACGCCCATCTGCTCGCGGTCATCCCGCCGGGTCTGTGGAACGGCATGAAGGGGCTCTCTCAGCCGTTCGCGCTGGTCGCCAACTGCGCCACGCACACGCACGACGCGTCGCGGACGAGTCGCCTGGACCCCTTCACCTCGGACATCCCCTATGACTGGGCGGTGCGTCAGCACTGACGCATGGGCGCCCGTCACGCGGCGCCCGTCTCCCGCGTCTCGGTCACGGCCGTCCCGTCTTCGTGGCCGCTCATCCGGTACACCACAGCACCGATCCCGATCAGCGCGAAGGCGACGAACGTGACCTGGATGAACGAGAACGCGTCGAAGGTGACCATGCCCACCGCGAATGCGGCGATCGCCGCCGAGAGCGACGCCATCAGCCATCCGTCGTCCGTGTCGTCGCGCCGCGCCGCGAGCCCCAGCTTCACCACCACGGTCCCGAAGAGCCATGCCCAGGCAAGTGCGCCCAGCAGTCCGCTGTCGAGAAGCGTGGAGAGCCACTGATCGTCGAGGATGAAGGCGTTCTGATCGGGGCCCTCGTCCGTGACCCGGGTCCCGTAGCCCTGGCCGAAGAGCGGCGTCTCGGACCACTCGGAGATGGCGGGGCCGAAGCTGGCGACGCGCCCGCTTCCGACCTGTGCGTTGGCCTGCTCCGCGATCAGGCCCGACTCCGGGAAGAACGACTTGTAGAGCGACCCCAGGGTGCCCGGCATCGTCAGCTGGACCAGCACGAGACCCGGGATGAGGAGCGGCGAGAAGCGACGGGCCTGCTTGGGACGCAGCCAGGCGAAGACGGCGATGACCACGCACACCATGAGGATTCCCGTGCGCGATGACGTCGCCGCGATGCCCGCGAGGGGGAAGGCGATCAGCCACATCCACCGCGCGTGCCCGGTGCGGCGGGCCATGTAGATCATCAGCGGGATGATCATGGCGAGCAGGGCGCTGAGAGAGATGGGATGCTGCGCCGAGGCATAGGCGCGGGCGCGTCCGTTGCGAGCCGGGACGTCGGGGAGCTCCTGGAGGCTGAGCCCGGGGATCCACCCCTGCAGGTGATCGAACGGATTGCCGATACCGCGGGCCTCGAGGATGGCCGTGAGCCCCAGGACGACCCCGCCGATGCAGAACAGCCGGATCAGCATGTCGATCTGGCTGCGCTCCCGGATGACCGACACGATGATCGCGTAGACCAGGAGGAAGCTGATGAGGAACATCATGGCCTTCGCCACGTATCCCCCGGTCTCCCCGACGCGCGCCGGATTCATCACGATGGACGCGAGCGTCACGATGAAGATGCCGATGACCGGCTTGTCGAACACGCTGCGCCGGAGAGTGATGGAACGCTCGATCAGCACGCCGCTGAGCCATGCGCCGATGAGGATGGCCATGAACACGCGGTACGGCTCGAGCTGGAACGGCAGGTCACCGATGAAGCCGTAGCGCCGGATCGGGATGAAGAGGATGACGAGGACGAGCGCGGCGACCATCCGCGGCCAGTGGAGGAGCCAGTGGCGGCTCACCACGCCGACCGTCGCCCCGATCACGAGGCCGGCGGCCGCCTGGGGCTTCATCAGGTCAAGCGCACCGACCGCGAGGAGCGCGACGCCCCCGACCAGAAGACCGATGATGAGGAGGAAGCCGCGGTCGCGTGGCGACCCGCTCCCCGCACTCACCGGGGAAGAGGTCTCACGCGGAACCCGGTGTGTGGCAGCGGATGCACCGCCGACCGATGCGGCCTCCGCGGCCCCGGTGCTCATATGCTCCGGTGATCCGCGTCGTAGCCCCTGTGGGAGCCGTCGCTCCAGGTCCCGAACGTGGTGCCGACGTCGCCGCCGCCGGTTCTCCAGACGTCATCGACGGGGCGTGACGTCTCGTGATCGGTGTCCCAGGCACCGATCCAGTTCTGAGGCTCACTCGAGGTGCCGGACTCTTCTCCGGAGCCGGAATCAGAATCGGACTTCGCGTCGTCCGACCCGAGATCGGAGTCGACGTGGACGACCGGTTCCGATGACGAGTCGCCGTTCCGGTCGAACCAGTTGGACCCGGCGCTTCCGTTGGAGCCGGGGCCGGAGTCCGCGTCCTGGTCATCCGACGCGGTCTCCTCATCACCCTCGTCCGCGTCCCGGATCGAATCGTCCGGCTCCGCGGAATCGGCTGTGACGTCATCCTCGGTGACCGCGACGACGTCATCCTCCGTGACCGCGACGTCATCCTCGACGACCGCGACCGATGACGGCGTTGCCGCACCATCGGGTACGGCCTCGCCGTCACCCGAGGAGGAGCCGTCGCCGGCCCCGCCGGCGGACGACGCCGCTGTGGCCGCGCCCGCGTCACGCGCCGAGGACCCACGGTCGTCCGCGTCGGGGGCTCCGCCGCCCGTCGCGCCCGTGCCGGTCCCCGCGTCACCGTCGGGGCCCTCGCCCTGGGTGGCCGGCCGGCGCTGGCGCTGGCTGTCGAGCGCCAGGATGACTCCGAGGAAGAGGATCAGGACGGCGACGATGATCGCAACCGGCCGGGTCAGTGACCGGGGTTTCACCGTCTTGACCTCGCGGATCGTCGGCGCCGTGACCTGCTCGAGGACGACCCGCTGGTTGGCCGGCACCTCGGCGGTGTCCTGCTGCTGCTCGATGTAGGACGTGAACGCCTCGGTCCAGCGCGTGGCCAGGCTGACCGCATCCGCCTTGGTGCTGCTCAGCCCACTGATCTGGACGAGCGGAAGCGTGCCCGAGTTGAAATCGTTGGTGTCCGCGTTCAGGAGCTCGGTCGTCACCTCACCGCGCAGAGGACCGGCGGAGAGGACCTTGTTGCGCACGAAATCGGAGTCCGCCAGGCGGGAGTAGAGCGCGGCCAGCGAGACCAGCGAACTCGGATCCGCGAACTGTGTGGTGTTGTTGTCGCCCGAGAGCAGCGTGCGACCCGCAGGGAAGCCCTTCTGGGTGACGAAGATGACGCTGTTGGACTGGTACACCGGTTTGGACCGGATGAAGGTCAGGGCCCCGAGAAGGAGGGCCACCACAACACCGATGAGGGCCAAGACCCGGTACCGCTTGATCGCGTCAAGAAGTGGCGTCGAGTTCATCTGTCGGTGTCTCCAATCAGTCGTCCGGACGGTACGCTCGGCGATCAGGCCTTGCGTCTGCATTCCGCGTCATGCGGCTGGCGAGCCATGATAGTTGACCCTGTAGGGTGGAACCACTGCACGGAAGTGTAGGTCTCGATGAGAGCGACCACATGAGTCTCGGGTCCGACGGCCATCCACGAAAAGCATCCGAGGCCGGGGAGCCCGCCCACCGGACGAACCCGTGCGACACGGATGGTCCGGGAGATGCGCGATGACCGGCTCGTCCGGGGATGACGCCGCCGAGGGGGACCGACGCGGACCGACGTCCGGCGGTGATGCCGGCGCGGCGCGGACCTCGACCGACGGACGGGTCGATCTGCTTCTCGTGTGCTCGTCCGGCGGTCACCTGCTGCAGCTCGTGACCCTGCGCGGCGCGTGGGACGGGTTCGGCTCCCGCGCCTGGGTGACCTTCGACAAGAGCGACGCCCGCTCGCTGCTCCGCGGAGAGCGGGTCGTGGTCGCACACGGTCCGACGAACCGGAACATCCCGAACCTTCTGCGCAACCTGCGTCTCGCGTGGAGGCTCGTTCGTCGTTTCCGCCCGCGAGTGATGCTCACCACGGGAGCGGGGGTGGCGGTCCCGTTCGCCTGGATCACCCGCCTGCACGGCGGTCGCGTCGTCTACATCGAGAGCGTCACCCGGATCGACAGCATCTCGCTCAGCTGCCGCCTGATCCGCCCGGTCGCCGAGCGCACCTACGTTCAGTGGCCGGAGACCGTCCCCCTCGTGCGCGGCGCGCGCCATGTCGGCAACCTCTTCTCGGACGGAGAGTCCGCGTGATCGTCGTCACGGTCGGGACGAACGAGGCTCCGTTCGACCGTCTGCTCCAGGCCGTGGACCGGCTGAGGGTGGACGAGGACCTGCTGGTCCAGTACGGCGCGTCGCAGGTACGTCCAGCCGCGGCACGGTGCGTTGAGTTCCTGCCGTTCGACGAGATGGCCGAGCGGTTCCGCGAGGCCCGGGTCGTCGTCTGCCACGCGGGGGTCGGCTCGATCCTCCTGGCGCTCTCGTGCGGTCGGCGTCCCGTCGTGGTTCCGCGGCTCCACCAATTCGGCGAGGCCGTGGACGATCATCAGGTCCCGCTGGCGCGACGGCTCGCTTCCCAGAACCTGGTCCGGCTCGTCGATGACCTGGCGGACCTTCCCGCGGCCCTGACCGAGGACGGCACCCTGCCCAGCAGAGCCGCCGGTGGCGGGCGGCTCGCCGGCGACGTGCACGACTACATCCGGGACCGCCTCAGCACCGTGCGCTGACGCGCCTGGGCCGGAGTCCGCTGTCGCCCGGCCGGCAAACCCCGCCTGACGAGGAAACGGGACGGCGCCCACGCGTCCGACATGCCACGACTCACCTGCGATTCCGCAATATCAGCCGCGCGGCGCTGACGCGCGTGCAAGTTAATCGACTGACACCAGGCTTTCCCGCGATGCGGGAGCGCGAAAAGAGGCGCCGACGATCACACTGCTCCGGGCCGCGACGGGACGTCCCGCTCAGAGACGCGAGGGCGCCCTGCCGCGAATCGCGGCCTGCGCCGCGCGCAGATGGCCCGTCCG
The DNA here is from genome assembly GCA_964406645.1 of uncultured Bifidobacteriaceae bacterium. Classification (GTDB taxonomy): domain Bacteria; phylum Actinomycetota; class Thermoleophilia; order Miltoncostaeales; family Miltoncostaeaceae; genus CALMEC01. Next base: position 8,357 of record CAYOSM010000017.1, read on the forward strand.
GGCATCGCGCCCACCGCGCCCGACGAACGCGTGGGTGACCTCACCCAGTGCGATGCCGACGCGCTCCGCCAGCGCGGCGAGGGGACGACGGTGGATCCGCGCGTAGCGCACGCGACTCGCGGCGAGCACCGGCAGGAGCGACCCGCGCGGTGCCGATGCCCCACCGATGTGGACGCATCGGGCGCCGGGCTCGTAGCGCACCTGGAGGCCCGCGTCGGCGATCCGCCGGCAGAGGTCGATGTCCTCGCAGTAGAGGAAGAACCCCTCGTCCAGGCCGCCGATGCGCTCCAGCACCGTCCGGCGGACGAGGACGCACGCACCGGAGATCCACTCGACGGTCCCCGCGCGGTCGTAGCTCTCCGGCGTGCGGACGGGCTCGTCCACCCACGTCGCATGCGGGAACACCCGATGCAAGAAGAGCGCCTGCGCATAGGTCGAGCGAAGTCGCGGGAAACGGCGGACGGAGAAGTCGAGTGACCCGTCGTCGTGATGGATGCGCGGACCGACGGCGCCGATGCGGGGATCGGCGTCCAGCACGGACGAGAGGCGCCGGATGTCCTCGACCCCGATGCGCGCGTCCGGGTTGAGGAAGAGCACGTGGGGCGAGGTCCCCGCACGCCAGCCCGCGTTGCACCCGTAGGCGAATCCGCCGTTGCGCGGCATCCGGATGACCGTGACGCCCTCGACATCGTCGACGGCCTCGAAGGACCGATCCGGAGACGCGTTGTCGACGACCGCGACGTGGACACCCGGGGCGGAGGCCGGTCCGGCGACACAGTCGCGAAGCTCGTCGCGACTGTTGTAGGCCACCACGACCACGTCGACGTCAGAGGGTTCCACGGACGGTGAGGCTAGCGGACACCACGACGTCCAACGGATTGCCCTGGAGGAATTGGCCGCTATATTCGAAGGATGTGCGGTATCTGCGGAGCAATCCAAATCGTCGGGCAGCCCCGTGAGGTGCTGGCCCCGGGCGTGCTCGAGCGAATGACCCAGGCCATGGAGCACCGGGGCCCGGACGACAGCGGATTCCACGTCGCGCCCGGGATCGCGTTCGGCGTCAGGCGCCTCAGCATCGTCGACGTCGACGGCGGGCATCAGCCCTTCGGCAACGAGGACGGCTCCGTCTGGGCCGCGCAGAATGGTGAGCTCTTCAATCACGACGCCGTCCGCCACGGCCTCGCGGGGCGGGGGCACCGGTTCACGAGCCGGTGCGACACCGAGATCGTCCCGCACCTCTACGAGGAGCACGGTCCGGCGTTCGTCGACAAGCTCCGCGGGATGTTCGCCATCATCCTCTGGGACGACCGCGCCCGCCGCGCGGTGCTGGTGCGCGACCGGCTGGGGATCAAGCCCCTGTACTACGCGCGCTGCGGCGACGTCGTGCTCTTCGCATCCGAGCTCAAGTGCCTCCTGGCCTCGGGCATGGTCGGCTCCGATCTCGACTACGAGGCCATCGACGCATACCTGACCCTGGGGTTCTTCCCCGGTCCGGCGACGCCCCTGGCGCAGGTGCGCAAGCTCATGCCCGGTCACCGGATGGTGGTCGAACGCGGTGAGATGCGCATCGAGAGGTACTGGTCGTATCCCGCGCCGTCCGTGGCGAGCCCCCGGCTCTCGGAGGGCGAGTACCTCGAACGGCTGACCGACGGCCTTCGCGAATCGATCCGGATGCGCCTCATGGGCGACGTCCCGTTCGGGGCGATGCTGTCCGGCGGCATCGACTCCAGCCTGATCGTGGCGCTCATGTCCGAGATGGTGAACGAGCCCGTGAAGACCTTCTCCGTCGGATTCGCCGGGACGGGCGAGGGCAACGAGCTGGACGACGCGCGCATGGTCGCGCAGCTCTACGGGACCGACCACCATGAGCTCGAGCTGTCGCTCGAGGACCAGACGATCGACCTGGCGCAGCTCGTCTGGCACATGGACGAGCCGCTCGCCGATCTCAGCTCGCTCGGGTTCATCGCGCTCTGCGAGCTGGCCCGGCAACACGTGACGGTGGCCCTCTCCGGGCAGGGCGCCGACGAGCTCCTCGGCGGATACCGCAAGCACCGCGCGGCCGCCATCGTCGAGCGCTGGCAGCGCATTCCGCGGCCGCTTCGCGGCGGGCTCGAACGCACGGCCGGCGTGGCACCACGACGTTTCCGGCGCGCGGTCGAGACGCTCTCGGCGGACGACCCGGTCGAGCGGCTGCTCGCAATGAGCAGGATCATGGGCGAGGACGCCCACGACTCGCTCTATCGCGGCCAGCTCGCGTCGGTGCCCCGAGGTTCGGCCGGACGCGCCATCCGCGCCCACCAGCCCCCTCCCGGCGGGCCGATCGCGCAGACCCTCTTCCTCGACGCGAACATGGGCCTCGTCGACGACATGCTGCACTACTTCGACCGCGCGTCGATGGCGCACTCCCTCGAGGTGCGCGTCCCCTTCCTGGACCATGAGTTCGTCGAGTTCTGCGCGACGATCCCGACGGATCTGAAGGTGCGCGGGACGACGACCAAGTACCTGCTGAAGCGGGCGTCGCGCGGCCGCGTGCCCGACCGCATCATCGACAAGCGCAAGGTCGGCTTCTTCAACTCGTCCGTCGACATGTGGTTCGAGTCGCAGGCGTCCGGCGTCGTCGCCGACTACCTCCTCGATCCCTCTCCCCGCTATGCGGACTTCGCCGATCGCGCCACCATCGCCCGCATGGTCGACGCGCACCGGGCGGACCCCGCGGGCAGCGGTCACGGGTTCGCACTGCTCGCCATGCTCATGCTGGAGATCTGGCTGTCGGAGTACCTTCCGCGTGCGCAGGGCCGGCCCGAACAGAGCGCGGCCTGATGCCAGAGGGGACAGAGGGACGCCGGTACGCGGTCATCACCCCGGCCCGCAACGAGGCCGGGACCCTTCCCCGGCTGGCCGAGTCGCTCCTCCACCAGTCCGAGCGGCCGGCGAGGTGGGTGGTCGTCGACAACGGATCGACCGACGCGACGGCGACCATCGTGCGGGAGCTGTCGCGCGAGCACGAGTGGATCCGCCTGCTGCAGATCCCCGGCGCCGTAACGCCGACGCGGGGTGCCCCGGCCGTCCGCGCCTTCCAGGCCGGACTCGCGAGCCTGGACGTCGAGACCGACTTCGTGGTGAACCACGACGCCGACATCACGGTCCCGCCCGGATACTTCGACCGGCTGCTTGACGCCTTCGCCGACGACCCCCAGCTGGGCATCGCCGGCGGTACGTGCTTCGAGCCGGAGGACGGCGGCTGGAGCCGGCGCCACGTCACCGGCACCACGGTGTGGGGCGGCTCGCGGATGTACCGCCGGGCGTGTCTCGACGACGTCCAGCCCCTCGAGGAGCGCCTGGGCTGGGACGGCATGGCCGAGGCGAAGGCGAACTCCGCGGGCTGGACGACCCGGATCCTCGCGGACCTCCCCTTCCTGCACCATCGCCCGGAGGGCCAGCGTGACGGCTCGTGGGGATCGCGGGTGGCGCAGGGCCGCTCCGCCCGGTACATGGGCTATCGCCCCTGGTACCTCGTCCTCCGCGCGTTCCGGCACGCGATCCGCAACCCGGCCGGCGTCGGTCTGGTCTGGGGCTACACGTCCTCCGCCGTGCGGCGGGAGCCGACGACACAGGACCCCGCCATCCGCGACTATGTCCGCCGACAGCAACGCATCGGTGATCTCCCCGCGCGTCTCCGGGAGACCATCGGTCGCAGGCGCGCATGACCCCATCGATCTGATCACGCCCCGGAAACACCCGCTCATCTCGTCGCCATCCATGGAGGGAAAAGGCTCATGAACATCCTCGTCACCGGAAACCTCGGCTACATCGGGCCCGTCGTCGTCGGTCACCTGCGCGCCAGCCGCCCCGACGCACGACTCGCCGGCCTCGACACCGGCTACTTCGCGCACTGCCTGACCGGGGCCCCCTCCCTCCCCGAGCTCGCCCTGGACGTGCAGTACTACGCCGACGTCCGCACCGCACCCGACGAGGTCCTCGCCGGCGTCGACGCCCTGGTCCACCTCGCCGGCATCTCGAACGACCCGATCGGCAACCGGTTCGAGGACGTCACCCTCGGCATCAACCACCGCGCCACCGTTGAGATGGCCCGGCGCGCGAAGGCGGCGGGCGCCCGCTCCTTCGTGTTCGCATCGAGCTGCAGCATCTACGGCGCCGCCGACGACTCCGCACGCTCCGAGGAGTCCGAGCTGGGACCGCTCACCGCATACGCCAAGTCGAAGGCCCTCAGCGAGCGCGACCTCGCGCCCCTTGCCGACGACGACTTCACGGTCACCTGCCTGCGCTTCGCGACGGCCTGCGGAATGAGCGACCGGCTGCGTCTGGACCTGGTGCTGAACGACTTCGTCGCCGGCGCACTCACGTCCGGGCAGATCGAGATCCTGAGCGACGGGACGCCGTGGCGTCCGCTCATCCACGTGTCGGACATGGCGCGCGCCATCGACTGGGCCGTCGACCGCTCCGCCGACTCCGGCGACTTCCTCGCGATCAACGTCGGCTCCGACGACTGGAACTACCAGATCCGTGAGCTGGCGGATGCGGTGGCCCAGGAGGTGCCGGGCACGACGGTTTCGGTCAACCCGGACGCACCGCCGGACAAGCGCTCCTACCGCGTCAGCTTCGCGCGCCTTCGCGAGATCGCTCCCGACCACGTGCCACAGGTCTCCCTGCAGCAGGCGGTCGCCGAGATCGCGGCGGGCCTCACGAGGATGGGCTTCTCCGACGCGAACTTCCGCGAGTCCCAGCTGATGCGCCTGCGGACCATCAGCCGCCTGAGCGACGAGGGCCGCCTCGCCTCTGATCTCACCTGGGTCGAGTAGCGGGTCGCCGTCGGAGTGTGAACGGCCCCGCCGAACTTGCGGCGGGGACTGCGGGTCCTATGCTGTCTCGCGTCGGCAACCTCCCGCCGGCTGTCGCCTCACTCCGGAGCGACGCCGCCGCGGACCGAGGGGACAAAAAGTGGAATCACCGCGTCATCACCTGACCTCCATCCTCGCCGGGGTGCTCTTGAGCTGCGCCGGCCTGACCGCCACGGCCTGTGCGGGGACGACCAGGGCGGACACCGCCGGCGTGGACGACGGCGTGCACACGACGAACGCCCGCACCTGCACCCGCACGGCCGGAGTGGTCCGGTGCGTCATCCGGCTGAACGGAACGATCAGCACCCGGCAGCTCCGGGCGCAGATCCGAAGCGCGCCGTCCGGACCGGTGGAGGTCCGTCCCACAGCCGGAGGCAGCCTCACCGTCACCGGCGACGAGTTCGAGGTGCCGCGCGGCCGGGTCACCCTCGCGGGCATCCGCTTCGAGGGTGTCGTCAACTTCGGCCCGTCGGCGGGCGGGAGCCGGCTGATCGGCAGCTCGGCACTGGGTTTCAGCATCATCGGCCCGGACGACATCGTCATCTCCGGCAACACGCTCGACGGCAGGGGCAGGGTCGCGAACAACATCATCTGGGACTCGGACCGCGGGGTCCCCGAGCGCTACGTGATCCGGAAGAACGTCCTCCGTAACTACTACGACGCCGCCAATCCCGACACGCATTCCGAAGCGCTCTTCGTCGGCTTCTCCGGCAGCGGGATGATCGACCACAACGTGTTCGTCAACAACGGCACCACCGCCCACATCTTCTTCTCGTGGTACGGGGCGCGCGCCGACCCCTCCCGGTCCTGGCCGCGCAACATCTGCGTGCGCGCGAACCGCTTCGGTCGCACCCACAACGCCTACTACGACATCAACTTCCGGGCTGAGATCCCCGTGGCGGCGTCCAAGGTCCGGATCGACCCCCTCCAGCGGGCCTCGGTCACCAATCGCTCGTTCACGAAGCGCTGCCCGTGACACCGGATCGGCGGCGGCGTCACCACCCGGCGACGCCGCCCGGAAGTGCGCCCCGCCGGCCCTGGATCTCGGTCCGGCACCGGCGGTTGCGCAAATTGCGGAAACCACATAACCTTATGAAAGGTGCATAACGATGGCGTCCAGTCCCCTCGTCACGGGGACCTCCTGAACAGCGCCCCATCTCAGACGAGCGGGCGACGCCGATCACCACGGCCCGGGACACGTTCAGGATGACGCGGATCGCCTTCATCAGCCCGAGCGGATGGGGGAATCTCGGGGACGCCGCGATCCAGGACTCGTTCGTCGAGAACACCCGGGAGCGGCTGGCCGACGACGTCGAGATCACCGGGATCACCCTCAATCCGACCGACACCGAGCGGCGCCACCGCGTTCCGGCCTTCCCGATGGAGGCGACGAGCCCGGGACTCCTCCGCCGCAAC
>CAYOSM010000017.1:14731-22688 GCA_964406645.1 uncultured Bifidobacteriaceae bacterium
CCGGCCGATCGACCGGTTCGATCCCGCCGAGGTGGCGGACATGGTCGACCGGGCGATCGCGAACCGCAGCGACCTCGTCGCGACCATCGAGGAGTCCTATGAGCGGATGGCCGGACGGGTCCGCCGGCAGTACGACGAGGTCCTCTCGTCGGCGATGCCGACTATTCGTCCGTCGGCTCCGGCTCCCGCAGCAGTCGCCGGCAGAGGCTGATCGTCCGCTGCACCTCGGGGTCGTCGGTCTCGTCCAGGATGTGGGCGACCACGCCATCGTGGTAGCGATGGAAGTCGGGGTCACGCCGACGCGACGGCTTGACGCGCTGCTTCATGAGGAACCACCGGTACTCGCGGAGCTCCCTCCGAAGCCTGCGGCGGTACTCATCGGGTGACAGCGCGACGGCGCCGTGGCGCAGGAGCATGCGGATGTTCTCCGGCGCGTAGGTCTTGATGCGCTCGGAGAACGGGGTGTTGGAGTCCTCGTGGACGCGCGTGTAGGTGAGGACCTGGTGCACGAAGCCGAAGTCGGACACGGTCATCGCCCGATAGGCCGCCTCGGTGTCGGAGTGCCAGAACGTCTCGTCGTAGAATGGCGACTCGTCCGAGAACAGATCGGTCCGGACGAGCAGCGACGACGGGGACCCCGTCACGTACGGCCCGCCGGTCAGGGACTGCCGCAGGATGTCGCGACCCGGCGTGGTCTCCTGCCCCCACGGGATGCCGTCCAGTCCGACACGCCTGTCGCGCAGCCGGTAGGCGCCCACCAGGCCGACCGACGGATGGCGCTCCGCGATGTCCACCATCCGCTCGAGGCACTCCGGGTACATCCAGTCGTCGGCGTGGATCACCTTGACGAAGCGGCTGGCCGGATCGATGGAGCGAAGACCACGGTTGTGGTTGCCGTAGATACCGAGGAACTCCGTCTCGCGGAGCACCCGCACCCGGGGATCGCCGGCGGCGGCCGCCTCGGCGACGTCGGCCGTGCCGTCCGTGCTGGCGTTGTCGACGATCAGGTATTCCCATGCGTCGAACGTCTGGTCGAGGACGCTGCGGATGGTCTCGCCCACGAAGGCGGCGCCGTTGTAGACCGGCGTGACCACGCTGACGACGGGCGGCGTCATCCTGCGCTCCCCTCACGGAGAAGGTCCGCACCCTCGAGGGCCTCGGCGGCGGCGAGGATGGTCGGGAAGGGCATCCCGGACCGGCGGGCGATGTCGAGCAACGTGTTCTCTCCGTCCGTCATGTTGAGCACCCAGAGGAGCGCGCGCTCATCGGGCAGGTCGCTGTTCTTCGACCCGGCGCCGCCCGCGCTCCGGTAGAGACCCCTTCGTCCGAGCTGCGGCTCGCCGAACGGGCTCTGGTTGACCATCGTGCGATCGCCGTCGATCACGGCGAGGATCTCGAGACAGGCGCGGGCGCTCTCGCCGAGGGCCTCGGGCGTGACGAACGCCATGTCGTCCGCCGAGGTGTGGTTCTCGGGGAACTCGCCGGGCGGCGTGCGCATCAGGCACCCGACGGGCAGCCGGTATCCGGGGGACGAGAACTGGCGCTCGTCGCACCCCCAGGGTTCGAAGGCGCGGACCGTCGCACCCGTGTGGTCCGCGAGGACGGTCTCGGCGATGCGGTCCACCAGGGCGTCGCCGCCACGCGAGCGCTTGTAGGTGAGCGGGCCGGGATCGCCGGCGGAGACGACGACCAGGCCGTGTCGCACCCGGCCGACGGCCTCGGGATTCCCCGCGAGCCACGAGATCGGGCCGACCGTGCCGGGGCTGAAGAGCAGCCGGTGGGTGAACCGCGGCGTGGTGGTCGCGAGCCGCTCTGCGACCGCCGTGAGCACGCCGATGCCGGACAGGTTGTCGTTCGCCAGCGACGGGTGGCAGATGTGGGTGGAGAGCAGGATCTCCTCGTCCCGTTCGCCGGGGATCACCACCTCCCCGTACGTGAGGTGACCTGGCTCGAGTCGCGCGTCGATGCGCACCCGGAACGGGCCGTCGGAGGCCATCTCCTGCAGCCGCTCGTGCGTCAGGCAGAAGCCCCAGGTCGGGCTCCAGTACGACGTGCGGTAGGGGATCAGCGCGGGACGGTCGGGCAGCGTGAAGAGACGGTCCCGCAGCTCCTCGAAAGTGAAGACGCCGTCGACCGGACCGCTGTAGGAGACCACGTGCAGGCTGCTCTCGGCCAGGTCGACCCAGCGCCGCCCGGAGGCCCCCTCGATCCAGGCCTCGCCGATCGTCCACTCGTCCGGCGCCGTCCAATCGAGGATGGGCGCTCCCGACGGGACGTCGGTGATCTGGATCGGGACGCGTTCGCCGATGGCGGCGAGCGTCTCGCGCACCCCCTGCCCGGTCAGGCTGCGGCAGAGGGGGAAGATCCCCTCCATGAACGCATGGATGCCGGTCCCGGACGCACCGTCGGACGGCAGCTCGGAGACCAGACGACCGATCGGACTCGTCATCGCCCCATGCTATCGGAGAGCATTTCGCGATCCGGACGGAGGATCACCCGGTTTCACCCTCGGATGTACCGGCACGACGACGGCGCATCATGCCGATGAGGGTCCGCGCGTCGTCGACGAGGCTCGGCATCCTCCACCAGCACACGAGACCGTAGACGACGACACCGGCCACGATGACGCAGCCGAAGACGGCAAGGTCGCCGAAGCCCGCCGCCACCAGCAGATGCCGCAGTGCGAACCCCACGAGCGTCAGCGCGATCGCGGCGATCGCCACCCCACCGAGGTTGGCGAAGTAGCGCGACATGCGGATGCCGATGGCACGGGTGCCCATCCGGACGAAGAGCGGCGAGAGGAGGGTCATGGCGACCGAGTACGAGATCGCCACCTCGACGACCCCGAACTGCACGGTGAGCGCGAAACCGATGATCAGGACGATCGCGCTGAGCACGTTGTACGAGAAGAAACGTCCCGTGAGGCCCTTGGCCAGGAGGACCGCGGACGTCGGGCCGCGCACCGCCTGCACAAGACCCGCCCAGGACAGCACCTGCAGGACGGGGACGGCCTCGTCCCAGCGATCGCCCAGGACGAGCGAAACGAACTCCGGGGCCAGGACGATCAGGAGGAGCATCGCGGGCGTGACCGCGACCGCCATGAACCGTGACACGCGCAACCAGACCCCCGCCATGCGCTCGTTGTCGTCCTGCATCCGCGAGATCACCGGGAACATGGCGGCGTTGACCGGATCGGAGAGACGGACGACCGGGTAGAGCATCAGGTTGTAGGCCATCGAGTACACGCCGAGCGCCGTCGGCCCCAGGAACCGGCCGATCAGGATGTTGTCGGAGTTCGACTGCACGTAGTCGAAGAGCTTCGCGCCCATGAGGTTGATGCTGTATCCGCCGAGGCTCCTGGCGCTGGCACGGGAGAACATGAACCGCGGACGCCATCGGCTGATCGACCAGATCAGGATGAAGTACACGACCGACTGCGTGATCTGCTGCGCGATGATGGCCCAGGCGCCCCCGCCCATCACGGCCACGACGACCGCCGCCGCGGCCGCCACGAGCACCGCCGTCAGATTGGAGAGCTCGATCTGCCGGAAGGCCAGACGACGGGTGAGGAGCCCCGCCGGCGTCGTGATGGCCGCTGTGAGCATGAACGCGAACGACAGGGCGATGAGGAGCGGCTTGACCTCGGGCTCGCGGAAGAGCTCGGAGATCGGACCGGCGAGCGCGATGGTCGCGAGGGTCAGCACGGCCCCCGACGTGATGCTCAGCCAGAAGGCCGTCGACAGGTCCTCCTCGCGAAGATCCTGCCGGTGCACGAGCGCGGCGCCGAGGTCGGTGAAGACGAGCACCAGCGCGCTGAAGAGCAGCGCGAGACCCGCCACGCCGAAGTCCTCCGGCGTGAGGAGGCGGGCGAGCACCACGGTGATGACGGCCCGCGAGCCGTATGCGACGAGCTGCGTCGCGAGCTTCCACGCGACACCGCCGGCGACGACCGACAGAGCGCGATCCGGTGCCGAATCGCCCTCGGTCACGTGGACGGGCGACCTCCGGTCCCAAGCGCCCCCTCGAGCACCAGGGCGAGCCTCCGCGTCAGCTCACGACGCTCGTACCGGGCGATGATCTCGGGGTCCGCATGCGGCGGCGCCTCACCCGCGTCGGCCCGCCGGACCGCCTCACGGATCGTCCGTGCGATGCACTCGACGTCCGACGGGTCGCAGACGTACCCGGCTCCCGCCTCCCGGATGAGCGTCCGCGCGTCACCCTGCGGGACGGCCGCCAGGATCGGAGGGCCGGCGGCGAGGTACTCGTAGGTCTTCCCCGGGACGATCCGGACACGTCTGCCGGGATGGACGTCGTGCATCGGCAGGAAGAGCATGTCGGCACTGCGCATCAGGGCGACGCTCTCGCCATGTGGCAGGTACGGGACGAACTCGACGAACGGCGCCGTGTGCGCCTGATCGGCGGGACTCGAGATGCCGGCGAACACGAGACGGATCCGCGAGGCGAGCCCCGGTTCCCGCTCCACGAGTCGTGAGACGGCCTGGACGAGGAAGACGTGGGACCGCGTGAGGAAGTCGACGCCCCCGATCGTGCCGCCAGTGAGCCTCCGCACGCGCATCGTGCGCCGCTGCATCCCCGCGTCGGTGTGGAACGATCCGGTGTGGACGATCCGGAAGAGCCCGTCGTCGCGCACGGGAGGAGGACCGGCGAAGTCCGTCGCGTCGAAGCCGTTCGTGATGGCGTGCACCCGGCCGTCCATCTCCGGGAACTCGGAGGCGAGTGCCCGGGCGGCGTCCGGGGTGTTCATGACGATCGCCGACGCACTCGACAGGGCACGGCGCATCACGCGAAGCTCGGCGCGCCGATGCAGCCACGTCGGGAAGACCAGCATCTCGTCGAGCGCCCAGGGGTCCCGGAGGTCCGCGACCCAGGGCCGTCCCGACCGCGCGGCCAGCCGGGCCGTCGCCGTCGCCGACTCGAACGGGGACATCGAGCAGAACAGCACGTCGGCGTCGCGGGCCGCCTGCGCACCGACCGCCGCCACCTCGTCGACCCACCACCGCGACCAGGGGCGCGGCATGCGCAACCAGCGTTCCGCCCGGGCCCGATTGCCCGTGCTCGGCGAGGGCTCGGGTCGCGTGACGCGCAGGACGGTCGTGTCCGCCGGGATCTCGTCCGCCAGGGTGCGATCGAGCGGAAGCAGTCCTTCCTCGCTCGCCTGTGGCCCGGCCACCACGGTGGTCCGCCAGCCGAAGTCCTCGAGATAGCGGATGAACTTGACGGTGCGCTGGACCCCGGAGTACCCGATCGGCGGGAAGTGGTAGGCAACACAGAGGAGTCGGCGCATCCCGGAACGATATCCGAGGGCACGACGCGTACCGACAAAAGCGACGGATCCGTCATTGAAACTTCGGGCTTCTTAACACGCGATGATACGCTCCAGCAATGACAAGAAAGTCAGCTGCGACACTGTGCGACGGATTCGCCAGATCAGCCGCCGCGTTCCCTGAACGCACCGCATTGTGGGTCGACGGACGATCATTCACCTATGACGAGCTGAACCGCGACGCGGCTCGCCTGGCCGGGCTTCTGGTCGCGTCTGCGCCCGAGGGATCCCCGCCGCTGACGGCGGTCTTCGCCCACCGGTCGGCCGTCGCGTTCACCGGCGTTCTCGCGACGCTGATCCGGGGACACGGATACGTCCCGCTCAACCGGACGTTCCCCGCGGAGCGGTCCCGGGTGATGTTCGAACGGTCCGGATGCCGGGCCATCGTCGCCGACGCACTCTCGGCCGAACAGCTTCCGCAGGTCGTCGCCGGCACCTCCGAGCCTCTCACCATCGTCGTCCCCGACCTCGATGACGTCAGCGGACTGGCGGCACGACTTCCGGGTCATCGGGTCCTCGGCGCGGGAGACGTCACCGCGGCGACGCCCATCGCACCGGTGCCCGTGGACCCCGATGCGGTCGCGTACCTCCTCTTCACCTCCGGGAGCACCGGCGTCCCCAAGGGCGTCATGGTCGCCCACCGCAACGTCCGGCATTACGTCGACGTCATGGTCGAGCACCTGGGCATCACGCCCGACGATCGCGTCTCGCAGACGTTCGACATGACCTTCGACCTGTCGGTGCACGACATGTTCGTGACGTGGGAGCGCGGAGCATCCCTGTACTGCCTTCCCCAGGCGGAGCTCATCAAGCCCGGCGGATTCGTCCGCGAGCACGAGCTCACGGTCTGGTTCTCGGTGCCCTCCACCGGCATCTTCATGAAACGGCTCGGAATGCTGAAACCCGACCGCTACCCGACGCTCCGCTGGAGCCTCTTCTGCGGCGAGCCGCTCCCGGTCGAGATCGCGCGCGCATGGGGTGAGGCGGCTCCCAACTCCATCGTCGAGAACCTCTACGGGCCGACGGAGCTGACCATCGCGTGCATGGTCCACCGCTGGGATCCCGACCGGACGCCGGCGGAGGCGCACAACGGCGTGGTGCCGATCGGCGTGCCCTACCCGTCGATGACCGCCCATGTCGCCAACGAGCGCTTCGTCGAGGTGCCGGAGGGCGGCGACGGTGAGCTCCTGCTGACCGGTCCGCAGGTCACGCTCGGTTACCTCGACGACCCCGAGAAGACCGCGGCGGCATTCGTCGTGCCACCGGGCCGGTCCGAGGTCTACTACCGGACCGGAGACCGGGTGCGGCGTCCGGTCGGTTCGCAGCCGATGGTGTACCTGGGCCGCGTCGACCACCAGATCAAGGTGGGCGGCCACCGCGTCGAGCTCGGCGAGATCGAGGCCGTCATCCGCAAGGCATCGGGCCGGGACGACGTGGTCGCGATCGGCTGGCCGCGTTCCGATGCGGGTGCGACCGCCGTCACAGCGTTCCTCGGAGGCGGACAGACGGGCATCGACACCGACCGGATCCGAGCCGAGGTGAGCGTTCACCTTCCCGAGTACATGGTGCCCCGGTCCATCCACGTGGTCGACCAGCTCCCGCTGAACCCGAACGGGAAGTTCGACCGCAACGCGCTGGTACGGACCCTCGAGGAGGGGACGCACACATGACCGAGGACGACGTCCGCGCCTACCTGCTGGAACGACTCGCGCCGCGACTGCAGGCCGCCGGTCTGGACGCGACGTCGGTCCCCGACGACCTCAACGTCCTCGAGGCGGGGATCATCGACTCCTTCGGCTTCCTGGATCTGATCGGAACCGTCGAGGAGCACTTCGGCGTCAGCGTCGACTTCGAGGGGATCGACGCAACCGAGCTCCCGATCATCGGGCCGTTCTGCCGTTTCGTGGCGGCGGCCTCCGGCGACGGACCGTCCGCGGACACCCCCGCAACGACGACCAGCGCGGCCACCGTCCCCGAGCCGCTGGATCTTCCCGCGCCCGCCCTGGCCACCGAGGTACACCGCCAGGCCGCCGGGCCGGCACGCCGGTCGGTGGGGCACGGGTCGGCGACGCTCTACCGCTTCGCGTCGCGTGCATGGGCGAAGGCGTTCTCCCTGGCGACCTCCGGTGCCTTCGCCGGGTTCGGATCGCGGAGCGTCATCCAGCCGCCCGTCCGGCTCTCCGGAGAGGGCCGCATCGCCGTCGGCAGCAACGTCTTCGTGGGATCCGGCTCGTGGCTCCAGGTGATCCCGGGCGAGGGCGACGAGGTCGCCATCAGCATCGGCGACGGCACCAGCATCGCCGGAATGTGCGTGCTCTCGGCGGTCCACTCCGTCGTCCTCGGCCCCGGAGTGATGCTCGCACGCGGCTGCTACGTCGCCGATCACGCGCACGCGTACGGCGACGACGACGTAGCGATCCAGGACCAGGGCGTGACGAACGTCGCACCCGTCGAGATCGCCGAGGGCGCCTGGCTGGGTGAGAACGCCGTCGTGCTCCCCGGCGTGCGCATCGGGCGCGGTGCGGTCATCGGGGCGAACTCCGTCGTCAGCCACTCGGTGCCCGACCGAGCGGTCGCGGCCGGCGTTCCCGCCCGCATCATCCGCCAGCTGTA
>CAYOSM010000017.1:22788-27410 GCA_964406645.1 uncultured Bifidobacteriaceae bacterium
CCTCGTCCCGGGTCGCGAACACGAGACAGCAGGGCTTGCCGAGGACCTCGACGTGACCCTCCACACCACGGGCGGCGATCACCTCGGCGCACCCGTCCGCGAGCCGGCGGCCGGCGGCGTCGAGCCGCTCGATGACGGGCTCGTCCCGGTAGACCTGCATGGTCGCCACGGCGGCCGCCAGGGCGTGGGTCTCCGCGCCGTGCGTGGTCGAGAGGAGGAACACCCGCTCCCGGTCGTGGTCCAGCCCGCCCAGGTTCATGATGTCCCGCTCGCCGACCAGGGCCGCGAGCGCGAACCCGTTGGCGATCGCCTTGCCGAAGGTCGACAGGTGGGGACGGACCCCGTAGTAGGCCTGCGCCCCGCCGTTGTGCCAGCGGAATCCGGAGATGTTCTCGTCGAGGATGAGAAGGGCACCGTGCCGCTCGCACAGCGCCTTGACCGCGGGTAGGTAGCCCGGGTCCGGATCCTCGTACTTGGCGGGTTCCATGAGGATGCACGCCACGCGACCCGGGTCCGCGTCGAAGACCTGCTCCAGCGAGGCCAGGTCGTTGTACCGGAAGGTGCGCGTCAGCGCGCCGGCGCTCGGTGGGATGCCCGAGTCGACCTCCGTCAGGGTCATCGCCCAGTCGTCGTACGAGTAGAACGGATGGTCGATGCAGACGCCGACGAGGTCATGGCCCGTGTAGGCGCGGGCCAGCTTCACGGCGGCCGTGTTGGCGGTGCTCCCGTCCTTCGTGAACTTGGCCATGTCGGCGGCGTCGATCAGGTCGACCAGCGCCTCGGCGGCCTCGACCTCGATCGGCGCCGGACGGTTGAAGTTCTGCCCCAGACGCATCTGGGCCTCGGCCGCGGCCAGCACCGACGGCCATGCGTGGCCGAGCGTCACCGCGCGGAGCCCCATGGCGTACTCGATGTACTCGTTGCCGTCGACGTCCCAGACGTGGCAGCCGCGTCCCCGGGCGATGAACGGCGGTGCGTTCAGCGGGTACTGGTCATCGCCCTTCGCATAGGTGTGGGCGCCGCCCGGCACCACGCGGTGGGCCCGCCTCTGCAGGGACCGGGCTTCCTCGGACGGACCCCTCTGAGGACCCTCCACACTCATGATGTCTCCCACCGCGCGCATCTGCGACGCCTCGATACCGATTCGAGCGCTGCACGATACCCGTGCCCGGTCGTCAATACGCTCCCCGGCGCTTCAGGACGGTCGGGATCGTCTGGAGGAGGATCTTGAGGTCCCAGGCGAGCGACCACCGTGTGACGTACATGTGGTCGAGCTTGACCATCTCCTCGAAGGGCAGGTCGTTGCGCCCCATGGTCTGCCACAGCCCGGTGATGCCGGGGGTGAGCTCCAGTCGGCGGCGCGCCCAGCCGGTGATGAGGTCGTCCTCGTGGGTGACGAAGGGACGCGGTCCGACGAGGCTCATCTCGCCGCGGAGCACGTTGATGAACTGGGGGAACTCGTCGAGGCTGGTCTTCCGGAGGAACTTGCCGATGCCCGTGACGCGGGGGTCGTCCTTGATCTTGAAGAGCGGACCCGACATCTCGTTCTGGTCCTGCAGCGTGTGCCTGCGCAGCTCGGCGTCGGGCTCCATGGTGCAGAACTTGACGATCTTGAACACCTCTCCGTTGCGACCCGACCGCTCCTGGCGGAAGAAGACCTTGCTCTTGCCCCGCGTCGAGATCTTGATCGCGGCTGCGATCGCGAGGAACAGCGGCACGAGGAAGGGGATCAGCAGGATCGTCACCGTGAGGTCCGTGGCCCGCTTGACCGCACGCGCCGATCGCGAGAGCCGCGCGGGGCGCAGGTCGAGGACCGGGATGCCCGTGACGGCGTCGATGTCGATGTTGGTGGTCAGGACATCGAAGTAGCGGGGCACGATGGTGATGTGGATGTGGTGCAGGTCGGACCAGCGCATGATCTCGACGAGCTGTTCCGGGGAGGTCCGCGAGAAGCTGATCACCAGCCGCTGCACGTTGTAGCCGCGGACCAGCTCGATGATGTCCTCCTCGCCGCCGACCAGCGGGATGTCCACGAGGTCGTCGGCGATCGGGATGGGATCGTTGTCGACGAACCCGACGACCTCGACGTCACCGTCCCCCTGCTGCTGGAGCTTCCGGGCGATCGTCTGCCCGATCCGTCCCGCACCGACGATGAGGGTGCGCTGGCGTCCGACGACCTTCGGGGAGACCTCGGCGCGCACGAGCGCGCGCATCATGAGGATGAGCGGGAACGAGAACAGCCACCACGCGAAGACCTCGCCGTCGAACAGGATCGCGTCCTCGGCGCCGAGGCCGTGCATCACGAGCATGAGCATGAAGCCGAAGAAGGTGAGCGCCATGAGCAGCCGGGGCGCCTCCGCCTCCATGTGTCCCGAGAGCCGCGGGCGGCGGCGGTAGAGACCGAACGCCGCGATGGCCACCACGCTCATGAGGATCAGGCCGACCGCGTTCATTCGCGCCCAGGCGTTCTGCGCGGCGTTGTCGCGCACGATGCCGGCGGCCCAGATCGCGAGCTGCAGGGCGACGAGCACGGCGAGGACGTCACCCAGAACGACCGCCGCACGGAGCCGGCCATATCGACTGACGGGGCCGGGCGACTGGACCGGAATCGGTGTCCGGTCGACCGTCGGCTGTTCGACGGACTCCATTCCGGCGGTGGGTGACATCGAGTGTGCAGCTGTCGGGGACTCGGGCATCTTCGGACTCATTCCGGTATGTAGCTCACTCGTCATAGAGTGCAGAAACCTGGTTATCGAGAATAGGCACACTCACCCCTCTCCGAAATGGTCGAAGGGCTAGGTTTGCCAGGCCGATGTCGGGGCAGAACCTCGACTTCCGGTCAGGTTCTCGGGACCCGCCTAAGCGAGCCCCACGGCTCCTCGAAACCGGATGGACGACGGGTCTGCCGGGTATTCCCTGCACACGCCGGACACGCGCACGAGAATCGACCGATCCCATCGGTCGATGCGTACCACGACGAGGGCTCTGGGCCGCGAGGGACGCTCTGCGTCTCCTCCTCATCCACGACGGACCACACCCGGCCGTCGACGACCCGCGTCGTCACCCCGATGCACGCGTCTCGGGGTGTTCCGGGACCCCCGCCGGCGGCGGTCCCCACCGCCCGGATCAGTCCCGGGGCGACACCCGAAGCCAGCGGCGCAGGGAGCGAAGGCCTCCCAATTGCGCCTTGGCCCGTTCGCGGACGTTGCCTCCGGCGGCCTCGCGCAGGACATCCTCGACGGCGGTGGCCGAGCGCTCCCAGGTGAACCGGGCCGCCTGCTCGTGACCCGCACTGCTCATACGCCGACGCTCCGGCTCCGATCCGAGGACGTCGCGGAGCTGCTTGGCGAGGACCGGCGCATCCCCGGCCGGGAAGAGCCGTCCCGCCCGTCCGACCGCGGCGGGAAGGGCACCCGCACGCGCGGCGATGACGGGGGTCCCGCAGGCCATGGCCTCGATGAGCGGAAGTCCGATGCCCTCGGCCGTGCCCGCCAGCACCACGCACCGGGCGGCGCGGTAGACGGCGGGGAGGTCGTCCTCGTCGACGAACCCGGTGAGGTGGAGCCGGTCGGCGACCCCGATCATCCGCGCCATGGAGCGCAGGCTCTCCTCGGCCGGGCCCGCGCCGGCGAGCACGAGGCGCGGCGCCAGATCCCCCGGCAGCGAGGACACCGCGCGGACCAGGGTCGGGAGGTCGCGGCGGGAACGGATGCTCCCCACATGGAGCGTGCTGCCCTCGATGACGCCGTAGGAGGTCCGGACCCGCTCCACCGCCTCCTCACCGGGATCGTCGAAGAACCGCTGATCCACACCCGGCGGCACGACGCGGATGCGTTCCTCGGCGATGCCGAGCCGGCGCCGGATCATCCCCGCGGCGTGGTCGGAGAGGGTGGCGATGAGAGCGGCACGCCCCAGCGACACGGCGCTCGTCGCCGCCGATCGCACGCGCGCCGCCTCGCCGGCGCTGCGCCCGTCGGGCTCGGACTCCCAGTCCTCGACATCGTGGAGGACCAGCACCATCGGGCAGGGCGAGATGAGCGGTAGCCCCACGTTGGCCGGCGAGAGGAGGACGTCGGCGTCCACGCTCCGCAGGAGCGTCGGAAGCGCGACGTGGTCCTTGGCTCCGGCGCGCGCGGCGCGGATGTGCTGGACCGGGACCGACAGGGACGGGATGTCTCCCTGGGCGAACGGGATCACCTCGACGGACTCGCGCTGCGCGAGCGCCTCGGTGATGCCGAGGGCGAAGCGGGCGACGCCGCCGCGGTCACCCTCGGTGACCGACCGCAGGTCGATGGCGACACGCAGCGGGGTCACGGCTTCTCCGTCGGGCCCATGAGGTTGTCCCGCTCACGCGGGACCGGGATGACGACCGGGGCGCCGAGGAGGGTGTCGCCGAGGCGCGCACCGAGCGCGGCGGTGACGAACGCCATGGACTCGTCGAGACGCGGCGTGGGGACCTTCACCCGCACCCTCACGGCACGCACGCCATCCCCCATCTCGATCTCCTCCTCGTCGTACGGCCGCCCGACGATCTCACCCGTGTCCTCGGCGAGTCGTGTCATCTCGACGATACCCGTGCGCACGGCGGCAGGGTCGGTCGTGATCGCCGTGATGATCAGGTC
>CAYOSM010000017.1:27510-36464 GCA_964406645.1 uncultured Bifidobacteriaceae bacterium
CGATACCCGTGCGCACGGCGGCAGGGTCGGTCGTGATCGCCGTGATGATCAGGTCGGTGTACACCGAGCGATGCTGGATGACCGCCGAGATCTGCCCGTTGGGGATGAAGGCCCGGGATCCGTCCGCGAGGTGGAGGAGCGTCGTCCTGATGCCGAGCGTCTCGACGATGCCCGTCAGTCCGGAGGACTGGAGCGTGACGGCGTCGCCGACCGCATACTGCCCCTCGAACAGGATGAAGAAGCCGGCGATGACGTCGGTGAGAAGCCGCTGTGTCGCGAATCCGACCATGATCGCGAGGAGCGCGCCTCCTCCCAGAGCACCTACGCGACCCATGCCGGCCAGGATGATCACGACGGCGATGATGGCCAGTACGAGGACGATGTACCGGAGAACCGTCGCCAGGAGCGCCACGGCGGTGCGCCGCTGCTGCCACTTGGCCGGATCCTCGCTGCGGGAGGCCGACCTCTCCGCACGCGGGACGATGATCTTGATGAGCGCCAGGAGGACGATGGCGATCCCGACGGTGACGGCGATGTACGCCGCCTTCTCCATCCAGCCGCTCAGGCCGAACGTTGATGCCGTGATCCCGATCACCCGCCGCAGTCTAACCGAGCGCCGGGCGGCCACCCGGGGGCGGACCGCCACCCCTCACGGGGGCGCTCGTCACAGGATGTCGAGGTACCGCTCGATCTCCCACGGGGTGACCTGACCGCGGTACTCGCTCCACTCCCTGCGCTTCAGATCGATGAGCCGCTCGTGCACGTGCTCACCGAACGCACGGAGGAGGAACTCGCTCTCGGCCCCGATCTCGACGGCCTCGCCGAGCGACTCGGGCAGCGACTCGATGCCCGCCCGGTCGCGCTCCTCGTGCGTGAGGTCGTAGAGGTTCGTGTCCATCGCCTCGGGCAGCTCGTACCCGTGCTCGATCCCGTCCAGTCCGGCGTGGAGGAGTGCGGCGAACGTGAGGTAGGGGTTGCACGCGGGATCCGGGCAGCGGATCTCGACGCGCGCACTCTGTGACCGCTCACGGCTCAGCACCGGCACGCGCATGAGCGCCGAGCGGTTGCGGCGGCTCCACGCGACGTGCACCGGGGCCTCGTAGCCCGGCACGAGCCGCTTGTAGGAGTTGACCCACTGGGCGAACACGACCGACATCTCGCGCGCGTACCGCAGCTGCCCCGCGATGAACTGCTTCGCCGTCGTCGACAGGCACAGGTCATCCGACGGGTCGTGGAACGCGTTGGTCCCGCTGCGGAACAGGCTCTGGTGCGTGTGCATGCCGTTGCCGTTGGCGTCAGAGAGCGGCTTCGGCATGAAGGTGGCGTAGTAGCCGTGCTTGTGGGCGATCTCCTTCACGACCGTGCGATAGGTCATGACGTTGTCGGCCATCGCGAGCGCGTCGTCGTAGCGCATGTCGATCTCGTGCTGCGACGGGCCCACCTCGTGGTGCGAGTAGAGCGTACGGATGTCCATGGCCTGCAGCGCGAGGACGGTCTCACGTCGTACGTCGCTGGCCGCGTCCAGCGTCGTGAGATCGAAGTAGCCGCCCTGGTCGACGGGCTGCGGATGCTCCGGGCTCGTGAAGTAGAAGAACTCCAGGTCCGGGCTGACCGCGAAGGAATCGAAGCCGAGGCGCTCCGCGCGGGCGAGAGCGCGGCGGAGGACGTGGCGGGGGTCACCCTCGTACGGCTGACCGCCGGGCAGCACGATGTTGCAGAACATCCTCGCGACGGCCTGCTCCTGCGGACGGTACGGCAGAACCGTGAAGGTGTCGGGGTCCGGCATGGCGACCACGTCGGACTCCTCGATGGCGTTGAAGCCCGTGATGGAGGAGCCGTCGAAGCGCATGCCGCGCTCGAGGGCGGACGCGACGTTCTCGCTGGTGGTGGCGAAGCTCTTGAGCTGGCCGAGGATGTCCGTGAACCACAGACGCACGAACTTCACGTCACGGTCACGGATGTTCTCAAGAACCTCTTCGGTCGTCACGGAATTCCTTCCATCCGTCGCTAGCGCAAGCGACGCTATCAAGCGATGCAGCACACGCACCAACATGACGTGCGAAACTGCAGAGGTGCCATCGCGAGCGAAACGATCCGTCACCGTCGACGCGACCACGAGCCTGGCCGACCTTCTCACCGCATCGGCGTTCCGTGGCTCGCGGATCATCCCCAGCGACGCCCCGCTGGACGGATCCGTCACAGCCATCGCCCCGATCGAGGACGACCTGTCGATCGCACAGGGCACGGTGCTCATCGCACCCGACGGCGTCCCGGACGACGTACCGGCGGAATGCGCCGCCGTCATCGCGCGGAGCGGACCGAAGACGCCGATCCCGGTCCCGGTGGTCGTGATCCGTCCCGAGGCCGACTGGAGCTCCGTCATCCAGGCCATCGCCCAGGCGCTGGCGGGACCGGACGTGGCGCGCGGGGCGTCGGCCCGACGGGATCTGCGCGCGGCCGTCCTGACCGGCGGGTCGTTCCCGGCCATCGCCGACGTCGCCACGGCCCTCCTCGACCACCGCGTGACCATCGTCGACGCGTATCTGGACGTGGTCGGCGACACGGCGGAGGACGAGGATCTCCTCGACTCCCTGAACGAGCGCATCGAGGAGGCCCGCCAGGCCCGTACCGGCGACGCGATCGACGTCTTCGTCGCGGGTGGCGTGAGCGGGAGTCAGGTCCTCGGGGTCGAGGGCCCGGTCGGAACCGGCGGGGCGATCGTCGTCTGGGGCGGCCACGACATCAACCCGGACAGTGCGGTCATCGGAGAGCTGATCGTCGCCTGTGCCGTGGAGAACGCACGCGAGCAGGCGCGCATCGACGCGGAGTCGCGTCTGCGCGGCGATCTCCTTGAGGAGCTCGCGTCGGGCGAGACCATGAACCGCGAGTCCATCACGCGGCGTGCCCGCCTCCTCGGTGCCGACCTCTCACGCGGCGGCGTGGGAATGATCGGGATGCTCCACCACGAGGATCCCGAGCGCGAGGTGGACGACCGCACCGCGCGCCGGTTCGTCAGCCACGTCCGCGCCGTCCTCGAGCTCCACTGGCCGCACGCCCTCTCCGACTGGAGCGGCGGTCGCCTGAAGGTGCTCCTCCCCACCCCGGCCGACACCGAGGAGGAGGACGCCATCGACGACCTCGCGCGAGACCTCGCCCGCCGGCTCCTCACCGCGACACGCGGTGCGGTCCCCGGCCTGGCGGTCACGCTCGCGCTCTCCCGTCACACCGGGAACCCGGAGCGGCTGGGCGCCGCGCTCGACGAGGCGGAGCTCGCGCTCACCATCGGCGAACGCCTCGGCCGCGCCGGCGAGGTCGTCACCTTCGAGGAGACCGGCACCTACAAGCTGCTCTTCCAGATCTTCGCCGACCGTCCCGAGGAGCTCTCGGCGTTCTACGAATCCACGCTGGCGCCGCTCGTCGCCTATGACGAGCAGTACCAGACCGAACTCGTCGGGACGCTCGCGACCTACCTCGAGCTGGACGGCAACCTGGCCGCGACGGCCGCGAAGCTCTACACGCACCGCCACACGGTGCGCTACCGGCTGGACCGCATCGCCGAGCTCGCCGGCCTGGACGTCGGTCGCAGCGACGACCGGGAGAAGCTCTCCCTCGGGCTCAAGGCGATGCGCCTTCTCGGCCGCACCGTGCGCACCGGCCCGGCCGTCGAGCGCAACGGCCGCTCACGGCGCTAGCGAGCGCCGCAGCGCGCGCGCCCGCGGAGGGCACGTGACATCGGGACCATGGACGGAGGGCGTCCGAGGCCGCACCGCCACGGGAGGATCTCCGGGCACCCGCACCGGCCGGTTCCCTCACACGCGGGCGGGGTCTGCCGACAAGGGCGGTGTGACAACATCCGGCGCATGAGAATGACCATCGGATTTCACGCGACCGAGTTCCACTGCCACCCCGTCGAGTTCGAGGTGCCCGAGGGACAGGATCCCCCGGAGCCCGGCACCGAACCCGCCGCGATGCTCGAGTTCCGCTCCGGACCGAACATGGCGATGCACGTCCCGATCAGCCGCGGTGACGCCGACGGCATGATGGGCGCGTTCACGCAGGCCGAGCCCATGCGCCAGCAGCTCCCCCCGGAGGCCATCAACTGGCAGCCGGAGATCACCGGGCTGCCCGAAGGCATGTTCTGGGTGCTGTCGCCCCAGCTCATCGGCATGTCGGTGACGCCGCCTCAGGATACGCCGGACGGCCTCGTGCCCCACTGGACCGTGGCGTTCCAGGACGCCGACGAGAGCACCGTCCAGGTCGCCGTCAGCGACGCGACCTGCGTCAGCATCATCCGCGCGCTCGCCCAGATCTCCAACGGCGAGTTCGGGGGGACCGAGGTCGTCGAAGACGACGAGGACGCCTCGTAGTCACGTCAGTGTGACGCGGTCGCCGACGACGGTGGCCGCATCACCCTGACGGTGCCGACATCGACTGATGTCGGCACCGGAATCAGCCGGGAAGTGGCGACGATCCCCCGTCGCCGCCGAGCGGCTCAGAGAACCGGGTCACCGGCGACGAGAACGCCCGGCGGAAGCAACCGCGATGACGATGGCGGCCACCAGCAGGGCGATCAGGAACTGGATGATCCAGCTGTCCACGTCGAAGGCCCGGGAGATCAGCCCGCCACCGAGCGCACCCGCGATACCGCCGAAGATCGTGCGGAAGATGCCCAGGCCGTCCGAGTCCTTCACCATGGCCCGCGCCAGAAGACCGACGACGAGGCCGACGAGGGCCCACCACAGAGCGGAGACGATGACACCCGTGAGGCTGCTGATAGTCAGCAGGACGATTACGAGCACCACGAAGAAGAGAGCGGTCACTGAGATGGCACCTTTCGGGCGGGCGGGAGAACACCGAGAGGATGACACACCGGACGACGGTGACGGGCCGAGGAACGTGCGCACCGCCGGGCCCCGGCCGCGAGGATGGCTCGGGCCCAACGCACGACGACCCTGCCTCCGTGGTCATTGGTCAACATTGGCCAAGCGAGGTATCATTTCGCCATGCGCGTAAACGTCGGACAGGCGAAGACCGACCTCTCCAAGCTGCTCGCCCGTGTGGAGGCCGGATTCAGCGTCGAGATCGCACGGGACGGTACGCCCGTTGCACGCCTTGTCCCGATCGAGCCCGACGATCGGCCGGGCACGCGGTTCCTCGCGTCCCACGGCCTGCTGGCCGGCCGGATCCATATCGCCGATGACTTCGAGCTGACAGACGACGAGATCACCGAGATGCTCGGCGACGAGTGACCCGGCTTCTCCTCGACACCCACGTCGTCCTCTGGCAGCTCGGCGGCGATCGCGACCTCTCGCGGGCGGCCACCGAGGCGATCCGTTCGGCGGACGTGCTCTACGTCAGCGCGGTCACGTTCGCAGAGATCGGTGTGAAGGCGGCGCTCGGGAAGGTCCGCGTGCCTGAATCGCTGGTCGACACCGTCGTCGGCACAGGGGCACGTCTTCTGCCGCTCGAGGCGGAGCACGGCCTGGCCGTCGCCCACCTCCCCATGATCCACCGGGATCCCTTCGATCGGCTTCTCATCGCCCAGGCTCGTGCCGAGGACCTCGTCATCGTCACCGCGGATCGCATGATCCCCGGATATGACGTCCTGACCATCGCCGCCTGAACCAGGAGAGACGCGCCCGCCGGTCCGCAGAGGGCACCGGGACGACGCCCTCGACGCGCCCCGGGTCGGTGGTGGACGCCGCCACCCGCCACCGACCGTCACTCCTACCGGGAGCCGGCCTCCACCCACTCGTGGATGCGGCGGATGCCCTCCTCCATGTCCGCGTCGGCCATGGCGAAGCTGAAGCGCGCGTAGCCGGGAGTCCCGAAGGCCTCGCCGGGCACGAAGGCCACGCCGGCCTCCCCGAGGATCGCGTCGGCGAGCTCCAGCGTGGTGGCGCTGACCGTCCCATCGGGGCCGAGCGGCTTTCCGAGGAGCGCCGTCATGTTGGGGTAGCCGTAGAAGGCGCCCTGCGGCTGGATGGCCTCGACACCGGGGATCGCGTTCAGCATCCGGTGCATGGTCTCGGCCCGGTGGGAGAACGCCTCCCGCATGGTCCCCACCGAGGACTGGTCCCCGGTGATGGCCGTGAGGGCCGCGATCTGCGACACGTTGGCCACGTTGGAGGTGGTGTGCGACTGGAAGTTGATGCAGGCCTTGGCCACGTCCTTCGGCGCGATGACCCATCCCACACGCCAGCCGGTCATGGCGTACGTCTTGGCCACTCCGTTCACGACGATGCACTGATCGGCCAGCTCGGGGACGACGGTCGGCATGCTGACGAACCGGTTGTCGCCGTAGACGAGATGCTCGTAGATCTCGTCGGTGAGCACCCACACCCCGTTCTCGACGGCCCACCGGCCGATGGCCTCCACCTCGTCGGGGGTGTAGATCGCACCGCTCGGGTTGTCCGGGCTGACGAAGAGCAGCGCCTTGGTGCGGCCGGTCTTCGCGGCGTCCAGCTGCTCGATGGTGACCTTGAAGCCGGAGGTCTCGTCGGTCTGCACGACCACGGGGACACCGCCCGCGAGGGTGATGGCCTCCGGGTAGGTGGTCCAGTACGGGGCCGGGCAGATGACCTCGTCGCCGGGGTCGCAGAGCGCCTCCAGTGCCACGTAGACGGCGTGCTTGCCGCCATTGGTGACGAGGACCTGCGACGCCTCGCACGTGAAGCCCGAATCGCGCAGCGTCTTGGCAGCGATCGCCTCGCGCAGCTCCGGCAGACCGGCGGCCGGGCTGTAGCGGTGGTTCTTCGGGTCGCGGCACGCGGCGGCCGCGGCCTCGACGACGTGCTCGGGAGTCGGGAAGTCCGGCTCACCGGCCCCGAACCCGATGATGTTCTCACCCTGGGCTTTGAGTGCCTTCGCCTTGGCGTCGACGGCGAGCGTGGCGGACTCGGCGATTCCGGCGAGCAGGGCGGACGTGCGCTTCATTCGGTGTGACCTCTCAGGAACGGATTACGGGGTCGAGTCTACGACCCCGGCACGATCACACGTCCTGCGGTTCGTATGTCGGACCGCGCCGCCGCGTCGCGGCACGCTGCGGTGCGAGCGCGCATGTCATCCGGCCTGCTCGAGCGAGCGGGGAGGGCCGGTGTGCGAGGCCGCCGGAGCGACCCCGCACACGGACTCCCGACTCAGAGCGTTAGGCCGCGACGGTGAGTCGATTGGCCGCCGCGCGGGCGATCCAGTCGACGGCGGCGATGAGCTCGCCGGGCTTCTCGCCGATGAGGTCGTGACCCGCGTCCACCTGCGCGAACCTGGCACCCGGAAGCGAGCGTGCGAGCTCCTCCTGGGTGTCGAGCGGGTAGGCACGGTCACCGGAACCGGCGAGGACGAAGACGGGCGGCTCGATCTGGACGAGCGCTCCGCGCAGGTCCGGCCGGGTCCCCATCGCCTCGGCGGCAAGGGCGACGCCCTCCGATCCACCGCGCTCACGGATCATGCGAGCCACGCGCGCCCAGCGCTCCTGGCCCTCGATGTCCTCCGCCCGCGCACCCGCGCCGCTCACGACGAGCGCGGAGACGAGACCGGGGTGGCCGAGGGTGAGCGTGAGGGCCGCCGCAGCGCCGAGACCGACCCCGACGACGATGGCGTCACCACCCTCGGCGGCGATCAGACGTGAGACATCTGATGCAAAGTCGTCGATGCTCCAGGGCCCTGACGGTACCGGCGAGCCCCCATGTCCACGGAGATCCGGCGCGACGACGCGGTAGCGCTTGCCGAGCGGTTTGAGCGCGCGCAGCATCGCTTTTCCGTCGCGACCGAGGTCGTGGAGAGCGACGACAAGGGGACCCTTGCCGATTTCGTGGGCCTTCAGCGTGATCGCCGGGGGCAGGGAAGGCATCGATACTCCTGTTGCTAACCAGTGTGCTATTGATTTACCGGTAAAGAAGAATACGTCAGGAACCTATCGATCGTCAATGGGTGAAGTCGAATTCCCATGGGTGGGGGGCCGTCCGTCCCTCGATCTCTGCAACACGAGCGTGGAGGGATGCGACCTCCTCGACGACGGTTCCGCGCTCGCCGCGTGGCTGTCGAAGGCCGGTTGCGCCAGGACGTGCGGGCTCCCCGAACCGGACGATCTCGGGCGGATCCGCCGCCTTCGCGATGACCTCCGCGCCGGTTTCCTCGCGCACGACGCGGACGCCATCTCGGCGATCCTCGATTCCTGGTTCCTCGAGATCCCCGGCCACCTGGCCGTCGATCCCGAGACGCGGGAACCCGTCTTCCGAACCGATCCGACCACCTTCGGCTGTCTGGTCACCCCCATCCTGCTGGACGCGCTGGCCATCACGCGGGACCATCTGGACCGCGTACGCCTGTGCGCGGCGGAACGCTGCTCGATGATCTATCTGGACGCCAGTCGCAACGGCAGCCGCCGCTGGTGCTCAATGGACCGCTGCGGATCGCGCGCGAAGGCGCACGCGTACTACGAGCGTAAGCGCCACGAGCGGAGCCCCTCCCGGCGCTAGCCGTACAGCCTCGGCACGCGGCTGACGAGGCACCGCGAGCGACGACGCCTGCCTCCAGACCGCCGGTAGATCACCACTCGCCGAGACCCCGAGCGACGGCCTGGTGTCAGGCACCAGAACGTCGCACTCAAACGCCCATCGGCGAAGACCCTGCAAACGCGGGCAATTCGCCTCGCGGAAATCTGAACAGCGACGGCCAGGTGTCAGGCACCAGGCCGTCGCTCGCGATCTCAGGAGGTCCGCCCACGCTCGTCAGACCGTCCACCAGGCGGCGCCGAACGACGTACCCGCGCGCCACATCACCGGCCCACGGTGGGACCGGCTAGGAGACGCGCACCCTCCGGACAACCGAGGCGACCACCGCGGCGAACGCCTGCGGCGCCTCCAGCGCCGAGAGGTGGCCCACTCCCGGAATGATGTGGCGCTCGGCGCCGGGGATCCCGGCCACCAGCCGGTCGATCGCCTCCGCCGGGGTCA
>CAYOSM010000018.1:0-35526 GCA_964406645.1 uncultured Bifidobacteriaceae bacterium
TGGCTCGGCGGGGCGGGTCCGCCCCGCCGAGCTCCGCGAAGATCGCGACCGACTATGCCAGGTCGATGTCCTTGCACAGGTAGACGTCCTGGACGGCGTTCAGCAGGGCGACGCCATCGGCCATCGGCTTCTGGAACGCCTTGCGACCGCTGATCAGGCCGGCGCCACCGGCGCGCTTGTTGACGACGGCGGTCATGACGGCGTCGGACAGGTCGTTGCTGCCGGACGCGCCACCCGAGTTGATGAGCGGGATGCGGCCCATGTAGCAGTTGGCGATCTGGTACCGGGTCATGTCGATCGGGTGCTCGGACATGAGGTCCGTGTACATCCGCTCGTCGTACTTGCCGAAGTTGAGCGCCTTGAATCCGCCGGCGTTCGTCTCGGGAAGCTTCTGCTTGATGATGTCCGCCTCGATGGTGACGCCTAGGTGGTTGGCCTGACCGGTGAGGTCGGCGGCGACGTGGTAGTCGGGACCGCCTTCCTTGGTGGTGTTGAAGGCCGAGTTGCGGGCGTAGCACCACAGGACGGTGGCCATGCCGAGGTCATGGGCGGCCTCGAACGCGGCGCTCACCTCCTGGATCTGGCGCTTGGACTCCTCGGAGCCGAAGTAGATGGTCGCGCCGACGGCGACGCAGCCCATGTCGAAGGCCTGCTTGATCGACCCGAACATGATCTGGTCGTAGCCGTTCGGGTAGCTCAAGAACTCGTTGTGGTTGATCTTGAGCATGAACGGGATGCGGTGAGCGTACTTCCGCGCGGTGGCGCCGAGGACGCCGAGCGTCGAGGCGACGGCGTTGCAGCCGCCCTCGATGGCGAGCTCCACGATCTTCTCGGGGTCGAAGTAGTCCGGGTTCTTCGCGAAGGACGCGCCCGCCGAGTGCTCGATGCCCTGGTCGACCGGGAGGATGGAGACGTAGCCCGTGCCGGCGAGGCGACCGGATCCGTACAGCTCGCTGAGGGAGCGCAGGACGCGCGGGGAACGATCCGACGCCGTGGTCACGCGGTCGATGAAGTCGGGGCCGGGAGCCGCCAGCCGGTCCTTCGTGATGGTGGTGCAGGTGTGGGACAGAAGATCCGAAGCCCTGTCACCAAGGATCGATTCGATTGCGCTGAGGTCGGCGCTTTCAGGGGACACGGCCATTCACACTCCTGATCGTCGGGATTCGTCGGTGAGGATGCCCCTTAGTCTGCCCTTCTCGGCCGCCCGCCGTGGCGAATCCGGCCACTCCGATGACATTCGGTCCCCGGCGTTAACTCCGGACGGGTGCCGGCCGATACTGCGTCCGATGGCATCGCACCACATCCAGAAATCGGAACTCGTCACGGGCCTCGAGACCGCCGTGTCCGCCACGCCCGACAACGTGGAGCTGCGCCTGCTCCTGGTCGGCCACCTCTGTGAGGGCGGGCACTTCGCGGACGCCCTGACGCATGCGACCACGGTGATCCAGGCGCAGCCGGATCGAACGGACGCCCACCGCTGGGCCGCGCAGGCCGCGCATGAGCTCGGTGATACGCGGGCCACCGCGTTCGAACGGGTCGCACGCGCTCTCACCGCCCTGGAGGGCGGGACCGCCGCACCGCCGCGCCCGGCCGCGCCCACCGCCCCGATGGCCGTCGTACCCGTCATCCCCGCGGCCCCTCAACCGGCCCGCACCGAGGCCCGTCGTCCGGAGCATCCGCCGAGGGAATCCGCATCCGTTCCGGTGAAGGAGGCCCCGGCACCGCCGACGGCGGACGCACCGGCACCTCCCGCCCCTGCGACGGACGTGCCCGCACCCGCCGCGGAGGCTCCGACGCCCGCAGCGCCCGTCGCACCCGCGAAGGACCACTCGCCCAAGGACGCCCCGGCCCCCACGGCCGACGTTCCGGCACCCGCCGCACCCGCGAAGGACGCACCGGTTGCCGCAAAGGAGTCCCCGCGCCCGGCATCCCCCAAGGAATCACCGGCTCCGGCCCCGGAGCCGCCCGCCAAGCGCCCCGCCCCCTCCGTGTCGCAGGCGGCTGAGACGCCGCGCAGCGCCCCGGCTCCGGAGCGCACCGCACAGGTCCCGCACGAGTCACCCGCCCCGCCTGCGGCAGCCTCCGAGGAGGCCTCCGCCGCGGAGCCGGACACACCGGAGTCCGCTGAGCCCGCTCCGGGCAGGCGCGGTCGACGCCGGGGAGGCGCGCTGAAGCGCCGCCAGGCCGTCGAGGCCGCGGAGACCATGGACGAGCCCCCGGTCCAGCCGGACGCCGAGGACGAGATCGCCGCGATCGCCGACGCCCTGGCCGATGAGGCCGTCGACGCGGACGACGCGACCGACGAGATCTGGGAGGCGCCCGCCGAGCGGTTCGTCATCGGGCCCGAGGACATCGAGCGCCCCCGGGTGAACCTGGCCAGCATCGCCACCGATGCCGTTCGCGACCGCTTCGAGGCCGTCGTCGTCAAGCCCCTCAAGAGTGGCGGCGGAGCGCGCAAGGCGACCCAGGGCGGCACACTCCTGTTCGGCCCCGACGGATGCGGCAAGGGATTCTTCGCCCGCATCGTCGCCGGCGAGCTGGGTGCCGGCTTCCTCTCCGTCGACATGGCCCGGTCGATGGAATGGCCCGGTGATCCCCGCGAGAACATCGGCGCGATCTTCGAGGCCGCCCGCGGTGCGCTTCCGTGCGTGCTCTATCTCGATCACATCGACCGCGCCGGCATCCACCCGGACACGCCCGACGGCGCCGCCGACCGGCGCCTGCTCTCGCGTCTCGCCTCCGAGATCAGCGGTGCGGCGACGCGCCGCGGTCCCATCGTCTTCAGCGGAACGACCGCACCGTGGCAGGTGGACATGACCCTGCTCACCAACGGTCGCCTGGATCGCTCCCTCGTGATCCTTCCCCCGGACGCCGCGGCCCGCGAGTCGATCCTCCGGGAGAACCTGGGCGACGTCCCCATGTCCGGCGTCGACCTCCCCTGGATCATCGAACGGACCCGCCACTTCTCGGTGGACGATCTGGTCGCCCTGACCGACCGTGCCACGGCCCTCGCCGCGATCAGCGCGCTCGGCGACGACATCGTCGTCGGCCCCGGAGAGATGACGCGGGCGCTTCGCGAGGTGCGCCCCGGCGCCCCCGCCTGGTTCTCCCAGGTGCACGAGAACGCCGTCGGCGGTGGCAGCATGGAGGGCATGTACGACGAGGTCATGACGTACATGAACGCCAACCAGCTGGTGTAGTCCCCGCCCGCCCCGGCGGGTGATCATCGGGTACCGTCTCCACGTCACGTGACGACGACCCGGAGGTGATGATCGTGGCTCCGCCGCGCATCGTCGATACCCCAGAATGGGCGGCCCTTGCGGCCCATCAGAGCGAGATCGCCCCTCTCCACCTCCGCGAGCTCTTCGCCTCGGATCCCGACCGGGCGGAGCGTTTCACCGTCGAGGTCGGAGACCTCGTCATCGACTACTCGAAGCACCGACTCACGCCCGAGACCGTCGCGCTCCTCGTCGCACTCGCGCGGGCGGCCGGGATGCCCGAGCGGGCCGAGGCGATGTTCCTCGGCGAGCACATCAACGTGACCGAGGACCGCGCCGTCCTCCACACGGCGCTGCGCGCCCCACGGGACGCGACCGTCGAGGTCGACGGACACGACGTGGTCCCGGACGTCCACGACGTCCTCGACTCCATGGGGCGGTTCGCGGACCGGGTGCGGTCGGGCGACTGGACCGGGTTCACCGGCCGGCGGATCCGGAACGTCGTGAACATCGGCATCGGCGGCTCCGATCTCGGTCCGGCGATGGCCTACGAGGCCCTTCGGGACGAGTCGGACCGTTCGCTCACCGTCCGCTTCGTCTCCAACGTCGACGGGGACGACATCTGGGAGGCCCTCCACGATCTGGAGGCGGCCGAGACCCTCGTCGTCATCTCCTCCAAGACGTTCACGACGATCGAGACCATCACGAACGCGACGAGCGCACGCCGGTGGCTGGTGGATGCACTCGGCGACGAGGCCGCGGTGGCACGTCACTTCGTGGCCGTCTCCACGAACGCCGGCGAGGTGGCGCGCTTCGGCATCGACACCGAGAACATGTTCGGCTTCTGGGACTGGGTCGGCGGGCGCTACAGCATGGACTCCGCCATCGGCCTCGCGCTCATGATCGCCATCGGCCCGGCCGCGTTCCGCGAGATGCTCGACGGATTCCACACGGTGGACCGCCACTTCCGCGAGACCCCGCTGGAGGAGAACGCACCCGTCCTCCTCGCCCTCATCGGCATCTGGTACGCCAACTTCTTCGGCGCCGCGACCCATGCGGTCCTCCCCTACTCCCACTACCTGGCGCGCTTCCCGGCCTATCTCCAGCAACTCGACATGGAGTCCAACGGGAAGTCCGTCGACCTGTGGGGCCGCCCCGTCACCTGGAACACCGGGCCGATCGTCTGGGGCACACCCGGCACGAACGGACAGCACGCCTACTTCCAGCTCATCCATCAGGGCACGCACCTCATCCCGTGCGACTTCATCGGGTTCACACGCGCGCGCCACGACCGCGCGGAACATCAGGATCAGCTGGTGGCCAACCTCTTCGCCCAGGCCGAGGCGCTCGCGTTCGGGAAGACGCGCGCCGAGGTCGAGGCCGACGGGGTCCCGGAGCCGCAGGTCCCCCACCGTACCTTCGCGGGCAACCACCCCAGCACGATGATCATGGCGCCCCGTCTCACGCCGTCTGTCCTTGGCCAGCTCATCGCCCTCTACGAGCACCGGGTGTTCACGATGGGCGCCGTCTGGCAGATCAACTCGTTCGACCAATGGGGCGTCGAGCTCGGCAAGGTGCTCGCCAAGGCCATCGTCCCGGAACTCCGCGGCGAGGTGCCCGCCGGCCGCCACGACGGCTCCACCGCCCGTCTCATCGCGTCGTACCGGCGCGACCGCGCGACCCCCTGATCCCACCCCGCAGAAACGGAGCATCCGTGACCGACAAGAGCGTGAACCCGGACCCCATGCAGCTGGGCATGGTCGGTCTCGGCAGGATGGGTGCCAACATCGTCCGCCGGCTGATGGCCGCCGGTCACGAGTGCGTCGTCTACGACGT
The DNA here is from genome assembly GCA_964406645.1 of uncultured Bifidobacteriaceae bacterium. Lineage (GTDB taxonomy): Bacteria > Actinomycetota > Thermoleophilia > Miltoncostaeales > Miltoncostaeaceae > CALMEC01. Next base: position 5,055 of record CAYOSM010000018.1, read on the forward strand.
GAACGCCGAGGCCGTCTCCGCCCTTGCCGACGAGGGCGCCGTCCCGGCGGCCGACCTGGCCGACCTCGCCGCCCGGCTCACCGGGCCGCGCCACGTCTGGATCATGGTTCCCGCCGGAATCACCGCACGGGTGATCCGCGACGTGGCCGCGGCGCTCTCGCCCGGCGACACGGTGATCGACGGGGGCAACAGCCACTACCGCGACGACATCGCGATGGCCGCGGAGCTCAGGATCCGGGACATCGACTTCGTCGACGTCGGCACGAGTGGCGGCGTGTTCGGGCGGGAGCGCGGCTACTGCCTCATGATCGGCGGTCCCGACGCTCCGGTCGCCCGTCTCGACCCCATCTTCCGCGCGATGGCTCCCGGCGTGGACGCGGCACCGCGAACCCCGGGACGCGAGGGCGACACCGGCACGGCCGAGGAGGGGTACCTCCATTGTGGGCCCGCGGGTGCCGGGCACTTCGTGAAGATGATCCACAACGGCATCGAGTACGGGGCCATGGCCGCCTATGCGGAGGGTCTCGCGATCCTGGAGAAGGCGGATCTCGGCAGCGACGACCAGGTGCACGACGCGGAGACCGCGCCGCTCGCCGACCCGGAGGCCTACCGATACCACCTCGACATCCCGGAGATCACCGAGCTCTGGCGGCGCGGAAGCGTGATCGCGAGCTGGCTCCTCGACCTCACGGCCGCCGCGTTCCACGAGGATCCCGGTCTCGACTCCTTCGCCGGGTCCGTGTCGGACAGCGGCGAGGGGCGGTGGACCGTCCAGGCGGCCGTCGACACCGGCGTCCCCGCCTACGTGCTGAGCGCGGCGCTGTTCGAGCGGTTCAGCTCGCGCGGCGAGGGCACCTACGCGGGAAAGGTCCTGTCGGCGATGCGCCGGCAGTTCGGCGGCCATGCGGAACGCCCACCCGATCATTCGTCCGAGTGACATTATCGCCCCCCGAGGAGCGCGTCGCGGGGTCCCGTCCCATGCAGTGGGACGGGACCCCGGAACCCTGGACGCATTCGCATTCGGCGCGAACCCGGCGGGCCCCGCTCCAGTGTTTCTGTGCTAACGATTCTGTGAATGACCTCACCTGACCCACCCGCCGAGCGCCAGTACAACCTGAACGGGATGCTCGTGTGGCAGCTCTCCGTCACCGGACGGCTGATCCGCACGCTGCTCGACAACGAGCTGCCCGACGCCGGCCCGCAGGCGGTCGCCGTCCTGGTGCGGCTGATGAAGCACGACGGCCTGACGCAGGCCGAGCTGGCCCGCCGCCAGCGGGTGGAGGCACCGTCGATGTCGGGCATGGTGGACCGCCTGGTCCGCGCCGGGTATGTCACCCGCGAGCCCCATCCGGAGGACCGCCGCTCGGTGTGCGTGTTCATCACCGACGCCGGACGCGAGATCGTGGACCAGAGCCACCTCATCGCGCAGCGCGTCCACGACGAGGTGTTCGCCGACCTCACGCCGGAGGACGAGGCCACGCTGGTGGCCCTCCTCGACAAGGTGCTCGGCCGTATTCCCGGCCCCTGAGGCCGAACCCCTGACATCGCAGGTCAACACCCGGCTGGTCCTCACCGGGCTCATCGTGTCGTCGCTGGCGTTCGCCATCATGCAGACGCTCCTGATCCCGGTGCTGCCCGTCCTGCGCGTGGAGCTCGGAACGAGCCAGGAGTGGGTCACCTGGACGGTGACGATCTTTCTTCTCGTCGGAGTGGTGATAACTCCGGTGTTCAGCCGTCTCGGCGACCAGTTCGGGAAGGTTCGGATGATGGTGGTGAGCCTCGTCGTCTTCCTCATCGGCTCGCTCGGCGCACTCTGCGCGTGGAACATCACCTCGCTCATCATGTGGCGCGGGGTCCAGGGCGTGGGCGCCGCCGTCTTTCCCCTGTCGTTCGCCATCATCCGCGATCACCTCCCGGAGGAGCGCTGGAGCGTGGCCATGGGCACCGTCTCATCGGTCCTCGGCGTCGGCGGTGGCGTCGGCATCGTGGCCGCCGGACTGATCGCCGATCACGTGTCCTGGCGATGGCTCTTCGTGCTGAGCGCCGTGATCGGTCTCACCGCCCTGCTCCTCGTCCTCCGCTTCATCCCCGAGTCGCCCCTCCGCGCGTCATCCTCAGTGGACGTCCCGGGGGCTGTCCTGCTGTCGATCGGACTGGGGGCGCTCCTCGTCGCGCTCGCGGAGGGCAACCAATGGGGCTGGCTCTCGCCCGCCATCCTTGCGCTCTTCGCCGGATCGCTCGTCGTCCTCATCCTCTGGGTGATCGTGGAGCGGCGCACCGAGACCCCGATGGTCGACCTGCGCGTGATGTCGCACCGTCCGGTGCTCTTCACGAACATCACGGCGTTCCTCTCCGGCTACGCCCTCTACTCGACCTGGCTCATCCTCCCCACGTTCTTCCAGTTCCCGTCGACGCTGCCCGAGGATCTGCAGCACCTCGCCACGTTCGGCTTCAACATGTCGGTGACGGAGGCCGGGCTCTGGATGCTCCCCTGTTCGGCGGCCATCGTCGTGGGCGGCCCCGTGGCCGGCATGATCGGCCAGAGGTTCGGCGCCGCCGTGCCGCTCTGGATCGGCATGGGCTTCTCCGCGGCCGGGTCCGCGGGCATCGCGATGTGGCACGACCGCGCGCTCACGACCTCGCTCTGGTTCGCCCTCGCCGGGATCGGCATCGGATTCGCGTTCGCCGCGATGCCCCGGCTCATCGTGGGGTCGGTCCCTCCCACCCAGACGGCCGTCGCGACGGGCCTGAACAACGTGGTCCGGACCGTGGGCGGCGTGATGGGCGGCCAGATCGCCGCCGCCCTCGTGGCGGCCCACACCGTCGGCGGGACCACGGTCTCTGCGGAGGAGGGCTACCGGGTCGCGTTCTGGGCCAGCGTCGTGGCGGCCCTCATGGGCGTCGGCACCGCCCTCGCGATCACGTCGCGCCGAGAGCGGCCCGGCGCCGTCGCGCCATCCCGGGGCTGAGCCCGCCCGCGCGCGCCCCGTCAGTCGAGTTCGTGGAGGAGGCGGCGCGCCGCCGTCTGGAGCGGGTCCCACACCGGTGAGAACGGCGGCGCGTAGGCCAGGTCGCACATGACGAGCTCGTCGACGGTCATCCCGGACCAGATCGCCGCGGCGGCGGTGTCGATGCGGAGGGCGGATCCCGCGCCACCCACGATCTGCGCCCCCACGATGCGGCGTGTCGGGCGATCGGCGATCATCTTCACCGTGATGTCGGTGGCACCGGGGTAGTAGCCGGCCCGGGTCGACGCCGTGATCCGCGCGGCGACGACATCCCACCCCCGCTCGCGCGCGAACCCCTCGCCGAGGCCGGTGCGTGACACCTCCCGCGCGCAGATCTTCGTGATGGCCGTCCCGATCACCCCCGGGAACGTCGCGTCGCCGCCGGCGAGGTTGCGACCGCAGACCCAGCCCTGCTTGTTGGCGTGCGTGCCGAGCGCGATGTGGACGGGCTCATCGAGCAGCCGGTGATGGCTCGCGGCACAGTCCCCCGTGGCCCAGATGTCCGGGTGGCCGATCACCTGCATGGAGGGGTCGGTCATGATCGCGTCGCCCGGGCCCGTCGGAAGACCGGCCTCCCGCGCCAGGAGGGATCGCGCGCGGACGCCCATGCCGAGGACGACGAGGTCCGCCGGCACCTCGGCGTCCCCGGCGCGAACCGCGACGACACGTCCGTTCCGCGTGACGATCTCGTCGACGGGATGTCCCATCGCCAGCTTCACGCCCGTGGCGCGCATGGCGTCGGCCACGAGGGCGCCCATCTCCGGATCGAGCGTGCCGAGCGGCTGCTGGGCCTGGTCGATGACCGTCGTATCGATGCCCCGCCGCACCATCGCCTCGGCGACCTCGAGACCGATGTAGCCGCTTCCGATGACGACGGCGCGGGTGGGCGGAGACATGCTCTCGAGGACCCCGATCATCCGCGTACCGTCGTCGAGGGACTGGATCCCGAGGACGGGCTCGGCATGGATACCGGGGATGCCGGGACGCATGGGCTCGGCACCCGTCGCGATGACGAGATCGTCGTAGGACTCCCAGCGCTCGCCATCCGCCGAACGCACCTGGACACGGCGCCCGGCCGGATCGATCGCGATCACCTCGTGGCCCATCCGGACGTCGAGCCCGTTGGCCCGGTGTTCCTCCGGAGTGCGCACGATAAGGTCGTCACGGTCCGGGACGAGGCCACCGACCCAGTAGGGGATGCCGCACGCGGAGTACGAGGTGACGGTACCGCGCTCGAAGACGATCACATCGGCGGCGTCACCCAGGCCGCGCTTCGCGGTGGAGGCGGCGGCCATGCCCGCGGCGTCCCCGCCGATGACGAGGATGCGTCGCGTCATGCGCGGATCAGCCCGGATCGCACGCTCCGGTCATCACCGGTCACGTGGCCGCCGAACCGGTCAGTGCGCATGGTGGTGCCCCTCCGACCGCGTGAACGGCTCGCTTCCGCCCTCCTCGGCCCCTTCGACGTGGCCGAGCCATTCCGCCCAGTCGTGGGCGGAGGCCTCGTCGTCCTCCACGAGCGCGACGGCCGCATCCACCTCGGTGGCGGGGACCTCGGTGATGGGTCCGCCGATGAAGAGACGATCGTCGACGGCGAGCAGCCGGGCGACGATCGTGGACCCCTCGACGACCTCGTCGAACGAGAACGTCGCGGCGGTGACCCGGGCACCGGTCGCGTGATCGACGAGCGTGATCTCATCGTCCGCGATCTCTGCCACGTCGAACACCCGCAGCGGCTGCGTCGTCCACCCCTCGATCAGATCGCGTTCGCCCCGTGGGAGGAGCGGGCCGCGCTCGTCGATGAACCAGTCGATCACGCCGCCGTCGAATGCTGCGAGCTCGGCGAGGCGGATGTCCTCTTCCACGCGGGCGGGCGGGGTCTCGTCCGAGCCCTCTCGCTCGATGGCGTGGATCGCCAGGTGCTCGGCGACGCCGCGACGCGCGGGGTGGAGTGTGAAGCCGAGGACCTTGGCGTAGAGCCATTCGGCCTGCACGTCGGTCGGGAGGATGGAGCGGTCGATGCAGCAGGCCTTGTACTTCTTCCCCGATCCGCACGGACAGGGCTCGTTGCGTCCCACCTTGGCCGGTTCGGCCTCCACGATGCGCTCCAGACGGTGTACCTGCGGGTGCTCCTCGTCCAGGCCGGCGCGCCGGAGATTGTCGAGGGCACGGCGGGCGTCGCCTCGGTCGTCCAGGTAGCCGGCGGCGATGATGAGGGAGCGCCGGTGGGCGCCGTCGAGACGCAATGCCGTCCGGATGTCCTGCTCGGCGTCGGCCACGCGACCGAGACAGTCATATCCGGTGGCCCGCACGTAGAGCGCACTCGGTGCGACGGTGACGTCCGCCGAGTCCAGAAGCGCGGTCGCGAACGTCACGAGGCCCTCGGCGACCTCCGGAACGTGGTGTCCGGCCTCGGCGAGCTCCGTGGCGAGGAACGCGGCGGCGACCTCACCGTGGCCGAGACTCGTGGCGACCCGGCGGCGGTCGACGCCCTCACCCCCCGCGGCGAAGGCCCGGGTCACGTCGTCGAAGGCGGCGTGACAGCACTCGTCGAATCCGTAGACCTCGGCGTTCCGCGCGTGGATCTGCTCCGCGTGACGCTCCGGCGGTGCGAGCCACTCCTCGTCCGCGCGCCCCACCCAGTCGCCGCGCTGCTCGAGGCCGGCGGAGGCGATGAGGACCGACACCGGTGCGGTCGGGACGCGGAAGACGTCCGTGTCGTCGAGGAGCCAGGTGAGGAACAGGCGCACCAGTCCGACGGCACCCTCGTCCGCCAGCTCGTCGAACCACCGCCGGAGTGCGTCCGCGTGCGCGGGGTCACCCTCCGCGTCGCCCGCCACGCCGGTGACGACGACCGCGTCGCCCCGCCGGGTCGCGGTGACCGTGTCCTGTCCGTCCCGCAGCCGGTCGAGCGTCTCGACCCCGAGGTCGAGGCCGCCGCCGGAGTCGAGGTCCTCGGTGAACTCCCCGGAGACGTCGGGCGACGTCGTCGCGAACACGAGGGGCACATCGCCGACGTCGGCGACCGGGACCGTCTCGGTCGAGGTCAGCGTGACGAGGTCGATGTCGGGCCGGAGCGCCAGGACGCCCGTCGACCGTTCGTCGTCGGTCAGCCGGTGCGTGAACACCCGCCCGTCGAGGACCGGGTCCAGGTCGAAGACGTGCTCACCGTCCACGGTGGCGAAGGTCGGGGCGACCTCGACGACGTCGGCGATCCGATCGAGGGCGTCATCTCCGGAGAGCCGGGGATGCTCCGCGAGATCGGCCTGCATCTCGGGGATGGTGCGTGCGCGGCCGTCGGCCATGAGATCGACCACCGCGCGGCGGATCTCCTCGTCGACGGATGTGGTCTCTGGGGATTCGGATGCCATGCGCGGAGGCTACCCGACCCCCGCGCGGCTCCTCCCGACCCGGGAGCGGGAGTCCGACCGACGACGCGACCGGTGCCGTCGCGGGTGACCGGAGCCCGTCAGCACCGCCTGAACGGGACCGAGGTGCCAGGCACCCTGATCCCGTTGAACGCCCGAATGGCGCCCCATAATCCCGCTCTTTGCAGGATTCTGCGTGCTCAGGCCCCCTGTCAACGGGACTGAGGTGCCAGGCACCACGGTCCCGTTGATCGTCGCCGCAAGCCGCCGACCGCCGCCGGCAGCGTCATGCGATGCCGTATGGCAGGTATGGACACGCGTTCTGCGCCACAGCGCAGCACGCGGACGTCAGGTCCCGGCGGGATCCTCCGGCGCCGGCTCCTCGTCCTCATGGGCGATGCCGTCGCGCTCCGCCCACTCGAGGAGCGGCGTGATGTCGAAGACCGCATCGTCGATCCCGGCGTGCAGATCACCGAGCGCGGCGAAACGGGCGGGCACGGTCGCGATGGTGAGGTCGCCGGGCTCGACGTCGTCGATCTCGTCCCACGTGATGGGCGTCGACACGATGCCCTCGGGATTGCCGCGGACGGAGTAGGCCGACGCGATCGTATGGTCGCGGGTGTTCTGGTTGTAGTCCACGAAGACGGCGGCGGGATCGCGGTCCTTCCGCCACCAGGCCGTCGTCACCTCCGCGGGCGCACGCCGTTCGACCTCGCGGGCAAAGGCGAGTGCCGCGCGACGCAGGTCGGAGAACCCGTGGTCGGGCCGGATGCGGACGTAGACGTGTATGCCGTGTCCGCCGGAGGTCTTCGGCCATCCCGTCGCGCCGAGCTCGTCGAGGATCTCGTGGACGACGTGGGCGACCCGCCGCACCCGCGAGAACGGGGCGTCGGGCATGGGGTCGATGTCGATGCGCCACTCGTCCGGCCGCTCCGTGTCGACGCGCCGGCTGTTCCACGGGTGGAACTCGACCGTCGACATCTGGACGGCCCAGATGACGCTACCGAGTTCTGTGACGCACAGCTCGTCCGCGTGGAGGCCGTAGCGCGGGAAATGCAGGCGCACGGTCTCCACCCAGTCGGGCGCGCCGCGTGGCAGGCGCTTCTGGTGGACCTTCTTCCCCGCCGCACCGTCCGGGAAGCGGTGGAGCATGCACGGCCGCTCGAAGAGCGCGCGGACGATCCCGTCGCCGACGGACAGGTAGTACCGGGCGAGGTCGAGCTTCGTCTCCCCGCGGGCCGCGAAGTACACCCGGTCGGGGCTCGACAGACGCACGGTCCGCCCGCCCACCTCGAGGTCGATCGGCGACCCGTACGACTCCCTGCGGCGCGATGTCCGTTCATCGGCGGCCATTGCGGCCAGAGTATCGGCCCCAGAGCAGATGGGTATCCTCGGCCGATGGCCGACCACATCACCATCACCCACTTCACCGATCCCATCTGCCCGTTCGCGTTCAGCGCCGAACCGCTCATGCGACGCCTCGAATGGCAGCTCGGAGCGAACGCCACCTGGAGGATCCGCCTGGTCGGCCTGGCGGCGACCGTGGAGGAACTCGAGGAGCGCGGGCTCTCCGTGGCGATGCTCGACACGCACTACGTGCGCTTCGCCCGGGACTACGGCATGCCGATCGACCAGACGCCGCGGGTCCGTCTGGTCGCATCCGTCCCCGTCTCGACGGCGATCGCCGCCGGCGGGTTCACATCGCCCGAGCACCTCGCGCTGATGGTCCGCGCGGCCCGCGTGCGCCACTTCGCGGGTGAGCTCCTGGACGAGCCGTCGACGATTCGCGGCGTCGCCGTCGACGCCGGCCTCGACCCCGACGAGATCGAGCGGCAGGCGGCCAGCCGGCTGGCGAAGGACACCATGTCCGACGACATGGACGCCGCCCGCAGCCCATCGCCCGAGGCGCTCGCCCAGCCCGGAAGGCTCGCACCGTGGGCGGGCGGGCTTCGCTACACCTGCCCGTCCCTGGAGATGACGCGCCGGTCCGACGGCCGGCGGATCGCCGCGCCTGGATTCCAGGCGCGCGAGGCCTACGAGCTCGCCGTCGCGAACCTGATCCCCGGCACCCCGCTGCGACCGGCACCCGAGTCGGCGCGCGAGGTCCTGGAGTGGGCGCCGTTCCCCCTCGCCACGGTCGAGGTGGCCGCCGTCCGCGACGTGGACGTGGACACGGTCCGCGAGGAACTCGTCGAGTTCGCCCGCTTCACCCCCGTCGGCCAGGACGGGTACTGGCAGATCACGTCGTAACGACGTTATGGGCGTCCCCGGCGGGACGCCCGGCCCGGCGCCGCCGGGACGTGACCGTCAGATGTCGAGCGGCGTCCCGATCTGGACCACCCGCTCCTGCGGGACGCGCATGAACTGCGCCGCGTGGAGGGAGTTGCGGCTCATGAAGGCGAAGAGCCGCTTGCGCCACCGGGCGAGGCCCGGCTCGTCGGTGATGTTGAGCAGCGTGTCGCTCAGGAAGTAGGTCACCTGGTCCGGGTCGACCGCGAGAAGATGGCGGTCGCGGGCGAGTTCGAGGGTGCGGGGCAGGTCGGGCGACTCCATGAACCCGCGCTCGTCCACGAGACGGGTGATGCCATGGCCGAGATCCGTGACGGTGATGCGCTTGCTGGCGGGCACCACGGGCACCCCGCGCGTGAGCGACGTGAACAGGATCACCTCGCTGTGGATGGCGTTGAGACGCGCCAGGTTGTGCACCAGGGGGCGCGGCATGCCGTCGGAGAGCGCGGTGAGATACACGGCCGTACCCGGGAGCCGTAGCGGCTTCTCCCGGTCGATCCGATCCATCAGCTCGGCCCGGCCGATGTCCCGCTGCGCGATCCGCCGGAGCGCGAGCTCACGTCCCGTGCGCCATGTGGAGAGCACGGTGAAGACGGCGGCCGCGAGGGCGATGGGAACCCACCCGCCGTGGAGGATCTTGGTCGTGTTGGCGGCGAAGAACGTCAGGTCGATCAGGAGGAACGCCCCGCCTCCGAGGAGCACCACCCAGCGCGCCTTCTGCCAGACGACCCGCACGACGACGAAGAAGAGGATCGTGTCGATGGCGAGGGTCGCGGTGACGGCGATGCCGTAGGCCGAGGCGAGGTGGGTGGACGACCGGAAGCCGATGATGAGGGCGACGATCGCGACGAAGAGCGACCAGTTGACGAGCGGCACGTAGATCTGCCCGATCTCCTGGCTGGAGGTCTGACGCACGGTGAGCCGCGGCAGAAAGCCCAGCTGGACGGCCTGGCGCGTCACGGAGAACGCCCCCGAGATGACCGCCTGTGAGGCGATGATCGTCGCCATCGTGGCGAGCACGATCAAGGGCACCAGCATCATGTCCGGTGCCAGCCGGTAGAACGGGTTGTCGGTGTACTCCGGATGCGAGAGCAGGAGCGATCCCTGGCCCATGTAGTTGAGGACGAGGGCCGGGAACGCGATGAGCATCCACGCGCGGGCGATGGCCGGCCGCCCGAAGTGGCCCATGTCGGCGTAGAGCGCCTCGGCACCGGTGACCGCGAGCACCACCGAGCCGAGCGCGAAGAACGCGAGCGATCCGTGGTTGACGAAGAACGAGACGGCGTACGTCGGGGAGAGCGAGCGCAGGACTCCCGGCGCCTGGATGATCTGCGCGACGCCGAGCGCCGCGAGCACCACGAACCACAGCGTCATGATCGGCCCGAACACGCGGCCGACGACCTGGGTGCCGAATCGTTGGATGAGGAAGAGCGCGGTGATGATGATCACTGCGAGCGGGACGATCAGATGGCTGAGCCCCGGCGCGGCCACCTGGAGCCCTTCCACGGCGGAGAGAACGGAGATGGCGGGTGTGATGACTCCGTCCCCGTAGAAGAGCGAGGCGCCGACGATGCCGAGGAGGATGAGCCCGTAGCGCACCCGTGGATTGGAGATCGCCGACCGTTTGATCACCCCGATCAGCGCCATGATGCCGCCCTCGCCGTTGTTGCCGGCGCGCATGATGAGGGCCACGTACTTGACGGTCACGATGAGGATCAGCGACCAGACGATGAGCGACAGCACGCCGTAGATCCGATCGGGGTCCGGATGGAACGTGCGTGGCCCGCCGAAGACCTCGTGCATCGTGTAGAGCGGACTCGTGCCGATGTCGCCGAAGACGACTCCGAGGGCGCCGAGTGTGAGGGCCGCGGTGCGTGTCGAATGTCTGCGCCCGGTTGCGGCCGGGGTCTCACGGCGATGTGACACGGGAATCGATACTACTCCCGCACCCTGCGGTCGGCCGGAAGAAGGGCCTCCTCACGTCGATTTCCCTCCGTGTGCAGGGAATTATTCGGACCGATACCGTCCGACGAGCCCCGTTGTGCACGGCGTGGCGGCCTCCCCTCCGACGGCCCGGCCCTACAATGGACCGGCGCCGACATCCGGGGATCCACCGGTGTCATGACGATCATGGAACGAAGGGCGGAGATGAGCGACCACACGAAGATCACGATCGACGAGGTTCCGGACTCCGCATCGCGGGTGGGAGCCGAGGATCGTCAGGAGGCGCGGTTCCCCCGTGAGCTTCTCGGCGCCACGCAGACGGGGCTCGCGATCCACCGGATCAAGCCGGGTCGCCGGCAGGGCTTCGGCCACCGGCACGAGAACGCCGAGGAGATCTGCCTCGTGCTGTCCGGCGACGGCCGGGTGCGACTCGACGATGAGGAGATCGTCCTCGTCGCGGACGACATCCTGCGCATCGGACCCCGGGTCGCACGACGGTTCGAGGCCGGACCGGAGGGGATGACCATCCTCGTGTTCGGGCCGCATCACGAAGGGGACGGCGAGCTCCTTCCCGACTTCTGGGCCGATGAGGACTCGCACGCGTGAAACGCTGGTTCCGGCGCATCGCTGAGGGGGCGATCCTGGTCGGAGCCGTGCGCCTCTTCCGGACGAATCGGCGACGGACACGGGCGGCCGCTCTCGCCGACGGTGAGTCGCCACCTCTCGACGGCGACGCGACGCCCGGAACCGGCGGACCCGCGCATCCGGCCGCCCCGCTGACCGGCGCGGCAGGGCACACCGACGCGGCCGCCGATGCCCCTCCTGCCGGCGCTCGCCACGAATCGATACGGACGCGGACGAACGACGCCGTCCAGATCGTGAAGAGCGCCTGGAAGACGAGCCAGGAGCGCCAGGTCAGCCTCATGGCCGCGGGCGTCACCTACTACGCGTTCGTGTCGCTCTTCCCCATGATCATCGCGACGATCATGGTGTACGGACTCGTCGCAGACACCAGCACGATCGAACGCCACGCGGCGCGCCTGGCCGAGGCCGTGCCCGAGTCGGCGCGCGAGCTCGTGCTGGAGCAGGTGAAGTCGCTCGCGAGCGTCTCGCAGAGCTCCCTCTCCCTCGGCCTCGTCGTCGCCCTCGGCGTCGCGCTGTGGGGTGCCTCGGGCGCTCTCAGCAACCTGATGAGCGCACTCAACGTGGCCTACGGCGTACGGGACACGCGGCCCTTCGCCGCCAAGCGCGCCATCGCACTCGGCCTCACCATCGCGACCGTGATCGGCGGTGTCTGCCTCCTCGGCCTCGTCGCGGTGTTCCCCGCGGTGCGGCAGGCCATCGAGCTCGACGGCAAGACCTGGGCGGTGATCGGCTATCTCCGGTGGGCCGTGCTCGTGGTCGGCCTCCTCATCGCATTGGCCGTGGTCTACCGGGTCGGCCCGGACACCCACGTCCGGACGCCGTGGCACTCCGTCGGCGCGCTCACGGCCGCGGGGATCTGGCTGGTGGCGTCGTTCGGGTTCTCGTACTACGTCTCGAACTTCTCGAGCTACGGGGCCACGTACGGCAGCCTCGCCGGCGTGGTGGTCCTCCTCATCTGGATGTGGATCTCCTTCTACATCGTGCTTCTGGGGGCCTCGATCAACGCCGAGACCATCCGCCGCGCCTCCCCACCGCCGCCGTCGGACGCAGACGCGTCCATCTGACGAGGACTCCGGCGAGCACCCGGACCAGCGACTCCGCGCACCCGCCACGGTGAGCAGATTCCCCTTCAGTCGTTCACGGGCGATGCCGACAATGGGTGTACCACCCCGGATCGGAGCCGCTCATGGCACACGTCGTCACAGGATCACCGTCCGCCACGCCCTTCAGCGCCTCGTCGTCGGTCGACGGGCACGGACGCCACACCATCCGGCTGCGCGGCCACGCCGATGCCCTCGACGTCCCGCGGATCATGGCGGAGCTCCGGCGCCACTCGACGGGGGCATCCGCCGTCCTGATCGACACCGCACATCTCATCGACGAGACGAGAACTGCGGAGTCCGCGATCATGGGCTTCTGCGCCGAGTCATACGCCCGCGGGATCCGCGTGGCGGTCCTTGGGCGCGATCCGGGTCCTGCTGCGGCGACGGCCGTCGCGCACACCGTGCTGGTCCAGGTCCACACCCCGACACCGAGCGCCGCACGCGTCTGAGGGGTCGTCCGCCCACAAGCACGGGGCACGCGAACGTCGTGATGGCACGACACGTGCAAGCTTGGTGTCAGGCACTTAACTTGCATGGACGGCCCCATCCGGGTGCATGCAAGTTAAGTGCCTGACACCAGACTTGCACGGCACGTAGGTCGGACCAGGTGCCGCCGTCCGGCGCGCCGCCGACCGAGACGGCAGACTCATGCCATGCGGCGCATCTTCCCCACGTCGTCGGACGAGCTCACGCCCACCGAGGCTCTGGGCGACCTGCCCGGGGACGACCGGCGCCTCGGGGTGCGGGTCGTCATGGTGCAGAGCGTCGACGGCCGCATCGCCGTGGACGGCCGGTCCGCCCCGCTGACGAGCGCCGCCGATCAGCGCGTGTACCTGGCCAACCGCGCACTCGCCGACGTGGTCATCGTCGGCGCCCGGACGGCGCGCCATGAGGGATACGGACCGTCCCGACTCACCCCCGCCCTCGTACAGGAACGCCGGGACCGCGGGGCGCCTCCCGCGCCGCCGATCGCCGTGATCTCGGACTCCCTGGACCTCGATCTGGATGCCCGCTTCTTCACCGAGGCGGCTGCCAGGCCGATCGTCGTGACGACGCGAGAGAGCGATGCCGCGAGACGTGAGCGGATCGCGCGCGTGGCCGACTTGATCGTGCTCGACGCGCCCCTCGACATGGGCGCCGTGTGCGATGCGCTCACGGAGCGCGGATTCCGGCGCGCGGTGCTGGAGGGAGGACCGTCCGCCGTCGGGTCGTTCCTCGCCGCCGATCGCGTCGACGAGTTCTGCGTCTCCGTCGCGCCGCAGCTCGTGGGCGAGGGCCCGGGGCTCGTACCGCCCCTTCCGGTACCCCGCGGGCTCGCGCTTCGGACCGTCCTCGTGGAGGACGGGCTGCTCGTCCTCCTCCTGCGTCCCGCGCCTCTCCCCGATCCGCCTCCGTCGCGCCCGTCCTGGCGCAGTGCCGGAACGCCGGGATGAGCGTCATCCGACGCTTCGACTCGGCCGAAGAGGCCGCCGACGCCGGTGCGGCCGCGATGATCTCCGTGATCGAAGCGGCCCGTGCCGCGGGGCGGACCTGCGACATCGCCCTGGCCGGTGGCACCACGCCGGCCCGGATGTACGCGCGCGTGGCGGACGTCGTCGGCGACTGGAGCGGTGTCCGGCTCTGGCTGGGCGATGAGCGCATGGTCCCCGGGACGAGCCCCGACGCCAACGCCACGATGATCGCCGAGACGCTCCTCGCCCACCGGGCGACGGGCTCCCCGGATCCGCTGGAGCGGGTGCGGACCGATCTCCCCCCGTCCGACGCCGCCCGCGACTACGCGGCGCGCCTGGCGGCGGTGCCCCACTTCCACGGCGGATCCCCGGTTCTCGACCTCGTCGTCCTTGGCATCGGGGAGGACGGGCACACGGCGTCGCTCTTCCCCGACCGCCCCGAACTCACGACCCCGGTTCCGGACCCCGTCGTCATCCCGATCGCGGACGCCCCGAAGCCCCCGCCGGATCGTGTGAGCCTGACGCTCGCCACCATCAACGCGGCGCGGCGCCGGATCATCCTGGCGACCGGTCCGGACAAGCGGGAGGCGCTCACCCACCTGGTGCGCGGAGCGCCCGATTCGCACTGGCCCGTCACGCTCGTCGCGACCGAGGGCACGGAGGTCCTGACCGACCGGGACGTCTGATCCCGGCACGGCGAGGGTGCCCCCTGACTAAGGCAGCTTGGCGTGCTTCATCTGGTGTGACTTGTAGACGTTGGCGATGACGACCCCGTCGAGCCACTCCGTCAGGCGTTCGGCCTCCACGGCGAGACGCCGTTCGGCGTCCGCGTCGATCTCCACGGACGTGACGACCCGCACCGCTCCGTCGTCGTCCTGCACCCAACAGCCGACCACGCGCCCGTCGACCCACGCCGTGGTGCCCGCGTTGCCGACCGAGTCGAACAGGAGCGGCGCGAGGTCGGGATCGAGGTAGAAGTCCCGGAACCTCCACCCCATCGTCGTCGGATCGAGTGTGGGAAGGAGGGCGGTCCACGGCTCCACCGGCGGTTCCGGCTCGAGGTCGTCGGCGAGCACCCAGCCGACGCGACCGTCGTCCAGGGAGACGGGCACGGCGTCCACGGCGGCGAGGGCGCGGCGAGCGGCGGTCTTCGTCGATCCCAGCCACCAGACGATGTCGTCCTCGGTACCGGGCCCGAAGACGCGCAGCCACCGGCGGACGATCTCCGTGTACCCCTCGTCGGCGGACACCGCGACGGGTGGCGGCGAGACCCATTCGCCGAAGCGGCACCACACGGGCCGGGACGTGCGCCAGTGGCCGCCGTTCACCCCGCGGACCACCGACCCGCGCGCGCCGAGCCACGTCAGGACACGCGGGGTGAGGGGCAGTGCGGCGCTCCAGCGACTACCGGGGGCGGAGTCCACGCGTACGTCCGTCAGCGGGACGGCCGCACGGATCTCCTTGGCCGACAGGGCGCCGCCTTCGAGTGAGGCGAGGATCTCCTTCTCCGCCCGTGCCATCCACCCGTCGGGATCGTCCGTCACGGCGTCGGTGACGAGGTCCTTCCGGATCTTCCGTCCCTCGGTCTCGGCCACCCGGGCGCTCGCGCTGCCGAGCGCATGCGGAAGGAGATCACGCGGGAAGACGAAGAGCGTCCGCCGCATGGCGAGCTGCTTGACCAGCGTGCGGTCCTCGTAGAGGGCCCGATCGACGTCCGCGGGGGTGACTCCGGACGCCCGTGCCGCGACCGACAGATAGACCGTCGAGGGCTCGGTCGCGTGCAGCACCCCCATCGCCTCGGTCGCCGGTAGGGCGCCGTCCACGCGGTGCTCCGGCGCGATGGCGTGGCGGCGTCCGATGCGCCGCCGGCGCTCCGCGTCGTCGATGTGCCGTACGGGTGTCTGCGGGCTCACCCGGCGAGCATGCCACGCCTCCCCGGGTACGCGCGGAAGTCCCCTGGAGAAAATCGCGTCGACACCCTTCTCTCCGGGGATATGTAGTGGTAGTTTGACCACTATGGCCTACGTCGTCAGCAGGAAGGACGGACGATTCGAGATCCGCGAGTCGGTGGCCACGCCGCGCGGACCGCGCGGTCGCACGCTCGCGACCTTCCGCCTCCTGTCCGACGAGGTCCTCGACCACGCCGAGTCCCGCGCCCTCACACCGTTCGACCGGGCCACGATCCGCGAGCGCGCCGAGGCCCGCGGCGTGCCGTTCCAGGCCACCGACACCGCCCGCGTCGCCCGTCTCCTGCTGGAGGAGCTCGTCGGCGACCGGCCCGTTCCCGTCACCCTCCTCGAGGCCATACGCGGTGAGATCTCCCGTCTCACTCCGACGGTACTCCCCGATGCCCTGACGTCGGCCGGCGAATGGTTGGGCGTGACACCCGCCGACCGCGGCAACGCCCTCCGTGACCTCCTGCGGATGACCGACCGCATCCCGCAGCGGACACGGCCCGACCACACCGACTTCCCGCGCATCCGGTCCGCCCTGACGTGAGCACCGAGCCCGCACTCGACGAGAAGATCGTTCTCATCGCGAGTGCGCTCACACGGGAGTCGGTCCCCTTCGCCTTCGGCGGGGCGCTCGCGCTCGCCTACTACGCCGAACCCCGCGCGACGATCGACGTCGACGTCAACATCTTCGCGACGCCCGAGCTCGCGCCCGTAACGTTCTCCGCCCTGCAGGGCCTGGGCGCGCGGGTCGATCTCGTCGCCCATCTTGAGGCGGTGCGCCGCGAGGGGCAGGTCAGGATCGTGTGGGGGCGCTCACCGCTCGATCTCTTCTTCGCCTACGACCCCTTCCACGACGCCTGTCGCGCCGCGATCCGCCGCGTGCCGTTCGGCGACGTGATGATCCCCATCCTCAGCGCCGAGCACCTCATCGTCTTCAAGGCCGTGTTCGACCGGCGGAAGGACTGGCTCGACATCGAGCAGGTCCTCTTCCTGAACGCCGGAGACGTCGACCGCGCCGAGATCACGGGCTGGATGCACCGCATCGTGTCGCCGACCGATCAGCGGATGGTCCGCCTGGCCCGGCTGATGGACGCGACACTCGGCGCCGGCTGAGCCGACGCCGACGATGCGGGCCGACGCGCGGGTGTGCGCGCCGACCCGCGGTCACACCTACGGCTGGGTCGCCATCGGACCCTCGCCACCGGGGTAGCAGAACGAGGCCTTGGGCGAGTAGAAGCCCCAGGTCACCTCGAGCGGGTCGGCCGGACGGAGGGCGTAGACCGGGTGGTCCGACTGCAGGAACTCAACCGAGAGCACCTCGAACGGGTCCACCAGGTGCGCGTTGAACGGGTAGAGACCCGACGTGAGCGTGCCCTTGACGTCCGTGATGTACCGGAGCTGGCCGGCACCCCAGACGGCCGGGTCGCCGACGCGCGCCTTCGTGCGGATGAGCGGCTTGCCGTCGACGGAGGTGGTCGCCGTGAGGACCCCGTCCGCGATGTCGAGGGTCGTCTCACCGGATCCGGCGGGTACGCCGCGCTCGGCCGCATAGGCCCGCATGTCGGCGTTGGAGTTGAAGTAGTGCGTCCACCAGCGGCCGGGGACGTTGCCGTCCGGCGTGTCATGACCGCTGAGGTCGGCGCCACAGTAGGTCAGCGAGTACGCCTCGAAGCCCGACGTCTGGTCGGTGCTGTCGACGACGTACTGGTTGATGAAGCACTGGTTGTTCGGCGCCATCTCCAGTGCACCCGGCACCAGCGCGCGGACGGCGCCGGGGTCGGCGGGAACCCACGTGTAGTAGAGCATGCGGCTGTCGGTGACCAGCTGCGGTGCTTCGAGTCGAGCCATTTTGCGATCTCCCCTGAACGGTGGATGAGTAGCGATTGCGACGCTTGACCTAACCGTTTAGGTCCGTCGTGTTCGGCACGCTACTCCTCGGAACTCCTGTCGGCAACCCCTCGCGACCTCGCGACGTACTCCGGCCGCAGACCGCCTCTAACGCGTTAGATCTGACAGGATACGAGCCATGACGTCCACCGGCAAGCCGCGTCGACCTCCCACGCTCCGTGACGTGGCCCAGGCGGCGGGCGTTTCGATCTGGACCGCATCCAACACGTTCAGCAATCCGCAGCGCGTCGCGGCCGCCACGCGGCAGCGCGTGCTGGAGGCCGCCACCAAGCTGGACTACGCCGGCCCCAACCCCACCGCGCGCACCCTCGCCCTCGGGCGCACGCGCATGGTGGCCCTCTGGAGCGACGCCGACGCCGGTGACTTCCTGGCCGACCCGGTCGCCACGCTCATCACGCAGGGCATCGTCGACGCGTGCGACGGCGCGGGCCTGTCGGTCGTCATCGCCGGACGCACCCTCGACCTCCCCGTCGACGGCTACATCCGCTACCGGCCGTCGCCCGGCGACGAGCCCCGTGGCCACTCCGTCACCATCGAGGCCGCCGAGCCCAACGGCACCCGCCCCAACGTCAACGTCGATCTGACGGATGCCGTGCGCACCATCGCGCGCCACCTCCAGGAGCTCGGGCACACCCGCATCGCCGTGCTGTCCACGTCCGAACTCGCGCACCGCCTGGGGGATCTCGTCCCCGCGAACATCGGTGAGCACGTGGTGGTGTACGAGAGCCGCGCACAGGGAGGGTGGCCGGACCGCGCCGCCGGCGAGGCGACCGCACGTGCCGCGCTCGCGGCGACCCCTCGCGCCACGGCCATCCTGGCCCTCTCCGACACCCTCGCGCTCGGCGCGCTGGAGGCCATGCACCGCATCGGTCTCCGTTGCCCGGAGGACATCTCCGTGGCGGGCATCGACGACGTTCCGGGCTCGGACGCCGTCGGCCTCACCACGATCGTCGTCCCCTACCGCCCGATGGGCGAGCAGGCCGGAGAGATCCTCATCCAGATGATCGCCGGGGAGACCCCAGCACCGCCGTCGACGCTTCCCGTCGCCCTGGCGATCCGCCGGACGACCGCTCCACCGCCGGTTGGTGCCCCGCGCTAGAGGTTCGCCGAGCGGCAGCCACATCCAGTCCGCGAAGAGCAAGGCCAAGCCCTACCGGGTTGACCAAGGCCTCGCGGCAATCGACCTCATCACGCCAAGGGAGTGAAGATGCCGAACCCAACCCCAACCCAACCCAACGCAGCGCACTACACCTACCGCGTCACCTGGTCAGCCCGTGACGATGAGTACGTCGCCACCGTCGCCGAGTTCCCACGCCTGTCAGTCCTCCAGCCCGACCCGGACCAAGCAATCCGAGAGCTACGCGAACTGGTCGCCGACTGCCTCATCGATATGGCGGAGGAGGGTGAGGACATCCCGGTGCCGTTCTCGGAACGCCAGTACAGCGGCCGGATCCTCGTCCGGATGAGCAGCGAGCTGCACCGTCAGCTCGCTGTCGACGCGAACGAGAAGAACGTCAGCTTGAACCACCACGTGCTCGAGAAGCTGCGGTCCTGAATCGTCACGCCCGTCGGGCTTCCTCCACGGCGGCGCCCTCCGGGTCGAACAAGCGTAGGTCGCTAGCGAAACGGACGTGTGGGAGGTGTCCGGCGTTCGCCAGCTGAGTCACCTGTTCGGGGACACGTTGAGGCGGCGCGCGACGTGCATGGTCGTCATCCACTCTGGTGTCAACTCATTCTCCGTCGGCGGGCCGCCGTGAGTCAGGACGCAGGTCCGCCGGATCACCGGGACCATTTCAGAGGTCGAGGACACCGCCTCACGATGACATGCAGCCCACGAGGAGCCGCGGACTTCTGAGTGGGTTTCTAGGACCGGGCCGCGGCGATGAGCTCGTAGGAGCGCCGCCGGGCGGCGTGGTCGTGGATCATCGACAGGATCATGACCTCGTCGGCACCGGTCTCGTCGGCCAGGTCGCCGATCCTCTCCACCACCTGGGGACCGCTGCCGAGCACCTGGGCACGGAGGTAGCGGCGCAGCTGGTCCTCCTCCGCGGAGTTCCAGGCATAGGCCTCGGCCTCCTCCGGGCTGGGGAGCTTGCCCGGACGGCCCTGGCGCATCTGGACCACGCCGAGCCCGAGTGACATGGCGAGGTGGCGCGCCTGGTCCACGTCGTCTGCCGCGATGGCGGACAGGGCCAGGATCGCGTGGGGCTCATCGCGGAACTCGGAGGGACGGAACTCGTCCCGGTAGCGCTTCATGACCCCCTCCGCGCCGCGCGGGTTCATGTGACGCGCGAACGCGAAGCCGAGCCCGAAGGCGGCGGCGACCGAGGCGCCGAACTCGCTGGATCCGAGGATCCACACGGGAGGGAGCGCCGCCTCGGCGGGCTCCGCGTGCACATGGCGGAACGGGTGATCGGGCGGGAAACCCCCGGAGGCGAAGGCGAAGAGCTCCGCCAGCTGATGGGGCAGGTCCTCCGCGGTCACCCCGCGCCGCAGGGCGTGCGCGGTGATGGGGTCGGTGCCGGGTGCCCGCCCGATGCCGAGGTCGATGCGATCCGGGTGCAGCACCTCGAGCAGGCGGAACGTCTCGGCGACGTGGAGCGGGCTGTGGTTCGGGAGCATCATCCCGCCGGATCCGACGCGGAGATTCCGCGTCACCGCGGCCACGTGGCCGATCATCACCTCGGGCGCCGGGCAGGCCATGCCGGGCGTGTTGTGGTGTTCCGCCAGCCAGTAGCGGTGATAGCCGAGTTCGTCGACCAGACGTGCGAGGTCGAGGGTCGACCGGATGGCGTCGGCGGGTGTCGCCCCCGACGGGACGGGCGCGAGGTCGAGGACCGAGAAGGGAATCGTCACGCCGACAGGCTACCCGGACGACATCCGATCACTCCCGGAAGGGGGCCGGTATGGCGATGAATCCTTGCGCTCCGCCCGTTCCTGCTGTGGAATAGCGGGATGTGCCGTCAAGGAGGCCTGGTTTGATTACCGCGATCGTCCTGTTGAACACCGAGCGAGGCGAAGTCGCTGGGGTTGCGCGCGCGATCGGGCAGATCCCCGAGGCCACGGAGGTCCACTCGGTCACCGGTCCGTACGACCTGGTCGTCAAGGTCCAGGTCGAGGAGTACGAGCTCATGGCGGAGGTCATCACCGAGAAGCTCGGTCAGGTGGCGGGCGTCGTCGACACCGAGACCCTCATGGCCTTCCGGACCTACAAGTTCTAGGAGACAGCGTGTCGACCCTTTCCCGGAGCAGTCTGGCCAAGCTCACCCAGAGCCAGGACCTCAACGAGCGCGAGATCGTGGACTTCGTCGAGGCGATGCGCGACGACACGATCACGGAGGTACAGATCGCGGGCTTCCTCGTCGCCCTTCTGATGAAGGGGCCCAGCATCGACGAGGTTGCCTACATCGCCCGCGCCATGCGGGCGAACTGCGTGCAGATCGCTCCGGAGGTCGACGGCGACCTGATCGACATGTGCGGCACGGGCGGCGGGCTGACCACGTTCAACGTGAGCACTGCCAACTCCATCCTCACGGCGGCGGCGGGTGCCCCGGTCGCCAAGCACGGCAGCCGCAGCATCTCGTCCTCATCCGGAAGCGCCGACGCCCTCGAGGCACTCGGTGTGAAGGTCGAGATCGCCCCCGACGACGGCCGCAGGCTCATCGAGCAGGTCGGGTGGAGCTTCCTCTACGCCCCGGCCTTCCACCCCATCATGCTGAAGGTCTTCTTCCCCGAGCAGGCACTGGGGATCAAGACCATCTTCTTCACCATCATCGGGCCGCTCATCAACCCGGCCGGCGCGCCGCGCCACCTCCTGGGCGTTTACCAACCCGGGCTCGTTCCCATGGTGGCGGAGGTCGTGGCGCAGCTCGACATGAAGCACGTGATCGTCGTGCACGGGCTGGACGGCCTCGACGAGATCTCTCTGCTCGGCCGCACGTCGGTGGCCGAGGTGAAGGGCGACTCCATCGAGCGATACGAGATCGCACCGGAGGACTTCGGCTTCTCCCGCTGCAGCCTCGAAGAGGTCCAGGGGGGATCGCCGGAGTACAATGCCGAGGTCATCCGCCGCATCTTCACCGGCGAGGAGGAGGGCCCCATGCGGGACTTCCTGCTCCTCAACAACGGTTTCGCCCTCTACGCGGCGGGACTCGCCGACAGCCCGGAGACGGGCATCGCGCTCGCCCGCGAGACGCTGGCCTCCGGTGCCGCCGCGAGAAAGCTCGACGAGATCGCCGAGGCGTCCAACGCGCTCTGACATGCCGGGCATGGTCGCACGCATCCGCGCCCGGCAGCGGGCCGGTGACATGCCGGTCATCGCGGAGGTGAAGGTGCGCTCGCCCAAGGAGGGCCAGCTCCTGCGGGGCCGTGACCCCGGGGAACTCGCCGCCGCCTATGAGGCCGGTGGCGCGGTCGGGATCTCGGTCGTCACGGAGCCGCACGACTTCGGGGGGTCCCTCCAGATCGTCGAGCGGGTGCGCGAGGTCACGGACCTCCCCATCCTGCGCAAGGACTTCCCCCGCTCGCGGAGCGACATCGACGCAACCGTCGACGCCGGCGCCCAGGTCATCCTCCTCACGATCAAGATGCTCGACCCGGACGGGTTCGCCCGTCTCCACGATCTCGCGATCGGCGCCGGTCTGGAGACCCTGGTCGAGGTGAACTCGGACGACGACATCGCACGGGTCGCGGAGCTCGGGATCACTCCCAGTATCATCGGGATCAACAACCGCGACATCGCCATCGGCGAGACCGACGACGGGGACGTGGGCCGCACCGAAGGTCTCGCCCGCTCGGTCCCCGGCGGCCCGCCGCTTCTCAGCGAGAGCGCGATCTCGACCGCGGAGGATGCCCGCCGGGCGCGGGATGCCGGCGCGGACGCGGTGCTGGTCGGCACGGCGATCCTGCGGGCGGACGACCCCGCCGAGAAGGTCCGCGAGCTGGTCGGGGTCGGCTGGCCCCGATGACGCTGGTGAAGATCTGCGGCATCACCCATGCCGACGACGCCGACGGGGCCGTGCGCGCGGGAGCCGACCGCCTTGGCTTTGTGGTGGAGTACCCGATGCCGGTCCCGTGGAACCTCAGCATCGACGCGGCCGCCGCGCTCATGGCCCGCGTCCCTGACCACGTGGCGACCGTGGCCGTGGTCGGCGGCAACGCGGACACGCTCCTGGAGATCATCCGGCGGACCTCACCGACCATGATGCAGTTGCACGCGGACGAGCCACCGGACGTCGTGGAGGCGATCGCCGCGACCGGCATGCCGGTCATCAAGGCCCTCCGCGCGCGCACCGGCGAGCCGATCGGTGCGGCCTCCGACTGGATCCGCACGGCGCAGCGGTTCGTCGATGCGGGAGCGGCGGAGATCCTCCTGGACTCCCACAGTGCCGAGCGACCGGCCGGTACGGGTCACGCGTTCGACTGGAAGATCGCCGCGGCCGTCGTCGAGGCGATCGACGTGCCGGTCGTGCTCGCCGGCGGCCTGACCCCCGAGAACGTGGCGACCGCGATCGGGACGGTGGATCCGGCGTGCGTCGACGTGATCACGGGCGTCGCCCGTGACGGCAACCGCAAGGACGAGGCACTGATGAGCGCGTTCGCGGTGGCTGCCCACGCCGACCGCTGACGAGGCGGCCCGGGAAGGATCAAATCGGGTGACCTCCGCAAAGGTGGAGGCCACCAAGCTGAGAGCCTGGACATCGGACGACCGATCACCGCCGGGCCGGGCACGGCCTCGACTCGTGATGGTCACGAGCGTCCATCGCGGGGCTGCGACCGCGGTGTCCACCCAGTGTCATGAACGGGCGCGGCGCACCATGAGTGCACGGCCCCCGGAATGCGTCGGGGGTGGCGGGCCATCGGCCCGTCACCCCCGAGGAACCTCACGATGACCTCTCGGTCATCGTTCACAACCGTGGAACTACGACAGCGCGGTCACCTGGATGGCGGTGATCTTGCTGGCGCTGTAGGTGCCGCCGGTGTTGCTCGCGTCACACTCGACCGCGATCGTCCCCGGTGATGCGAGGGCCGCGCTCCCGGTCACCGCGAGCTGCGTGCCGGAGCTGGAAGCCGAAACCGTGCCAGTGCTGCTCGTGGTCCCGACAAGGCGGCATTCGACGGTCCTGGACTGTCCGCCTCCGCTCGATGCCGCTCGGGTCGTCGCGGTGACGATGTAGTTGCCGGCCGAGACGCCCGTGATGGAGGCGACGGTCGTCCACGAAGTGGAGAAGTTGACGTTCGACGCGTTCTCACGTGCGTAACCCGCAGCCGTACCTGCCGGACCCTGGGGACCTGCCGGGCCGGTCGCGCCGGTCGCGCCGGCCGGACCGGTCGCGCCGTCGGCACCCGCCGGACCCGCGGGACCCTGGTCACCAGCCGGACCCTGCGGTCCATCGGCACCAGCCGGACCAACGGCGCCATCGGCACCCGCCGGACCCGCAGCACCCTGGTCACCGGCCGGGCCTGCCGGACCCTGCGGAGCGGTGCCACCGTCGGCACCCGCCGGACCTGCAGGACCCGCGGGACCGGTCGCGCCGGCCTCGCCCGTGGCACCCGTGGCGCCGGTGTCACCCTTGGCGCCGGTGGCACCGGTGTCACCCTTGTCGCCCTTGGCCGGAGCGGTCAGGGCGGCACGTGCGGCCGGGCTGAGGTCCTCGAGCTGGAGCGATCCGTTGACGACCTTCAGGCTGTTGACGCTGTTCTTGCCGAGATCGGCGAGGAGGACCTGGCCGTTCTTGATCTTGACCGAGGTGATCGCGTTGTTCGCGATGCCGGCCGTCGTGACCTTCTTGGCGCTCGTGGCCTTCGGACCCTTCGCGTGGTTCGACGCGACACCGGCGTAGGCACCACCGCTCAGGGCGACGACGAGTGCCGTCGCGGCCACGACCATCGAGGGCGAGGGCATGCGCCGACGCTTCTCCGAACTTCCATTGAAATGAGTTCCTTTCACTCATACCCGGTCACAACTGGTTTGCGACCGGCTGAATCACGCACCAACGTCCGACGCAGCCACCGCACGTCGTCCTGACGCGCCACGACGGTCCACCGTTCAGTCATTGCATCGACAGATGAGGGTGGAACATTTAGAGCATTGACCGAGAAGAATCGGCAAATATCTGCCGTTGCGTCGTGGTCGATCTCACATACGCCCACTCCCGCCGATTCCCTGCCGGACGGTCGATGCAACCGCGCGATCCGGACACGAATCCGTGACGCCCTCGTGACACGGGGTCGCCAGGTAACCGAAGTAGGATGGAACCGTGAGCATTCCACCGGGTCACCACGGCGTCGACGAGGATCCGCGCGCCGATACCGCGGCGCCCGGGGTTCCGTCGTCGTTGTTCGACGCCGACCCACCGTCATCGGACGCACCCCGGTGCGCCACGCCCATCGAGGCGCTGCAGAACGTGTGGGGCTACGACGTGTTCCGCGGGGAGCAGGCCGAGATCATCGACACCCTGGTGGCGGGGGACGACGCCATCGTCCTCATGCCCACCGGTGCCGGTAAGAGCCTCTGCTACCAGGTGCCGTCACTGGTTCGCGATGGAACGGGCATCGTCATCAGCCCGCTCATCGCCCTGATGCAGGACCAGGTCGACGCGCTGCGCCAGCTCGGGGTCCGCGCGCGGTTCCTCAACTCCACCCAGTCGGCCGACGAGCGCCGCACCGTAGAAGCCGAACTCCTCGCCGGCGAGCTCGACCTCCTCTACCTCGCTCCGGAGCGGCTCCCCGTCGCCAGCGACCTCCTGGATCGTGCGAACGTCGCGCTCTTCGCCATCGATGAGGCGCATTGTGTGAGCCAGTGGGGTCATGACTTCCGCCCCGACTACCTCGGCCTCTCCGTGCTCCACGATCGCTGGCCGGACGTGCCGCGCATCGCGCTCACGGCGACGGCCACGGTCGAGACGCGACGGGACATCGCCGAGCGTCTTGCACTGGGTGACGCGCCCATGTTCGTGTCGAGCTTCGACCGTCCCAACATCCAGTACCGCATCGTGCCCAAGCGCGAGGCCCGGGACGCGCTCCTCGAGCTCATCCGCACCGAGCACGACGGCGAGGCCGGGATTGTCTACTGCCTCAGCCGCGCGTCGGTGGAGAAGACCGCCGACTGGCTCACGGAACGGGGCGTCACCGCGCTCCCCTATCACGCGGGGCTCGACGCGGGCACGCGCGCCCGCAACCAGGCGCGCTTCCTGCGCGAGGACGGGGTCGTCATGGTCGCGACGATCGCGTTCGGCATGGGCATCGACAAGCCGGACGTGCGCTTCGTCGCCCACCTCGACCTTCCGAAGTCCATCGAGGGCTACTACCAGGAGACCGGACGCGCCGGACGTGACGGCGCGCCGTCCACGGCCTGGCTCGCCTACGGGTTGCAGGACGTCGTGCAGCAGCGGCGCATGATCGAGGACGGCGAGGGCGACTGGCAGCGAAAGCGCGCCCAGTCGCTGCACCTCGACGCCATGCTCGCCCTCTGCGAGACCGTGGAGTGCCGCCGGCAACAGCTTCTCGCCTACTTCGGCGAGGCCAGCGAACCGTGCGGCAACTGCGACACCTGCCTCACCCCTCCGGACTCCTACGACGGCACCGTCGCCGCGCAGAAGCTCCTGTCGACGATCGTCCGCCTGAAGCGCGAACGCGGGCAGGAGTTCGGCGCCGGCCACCTCATCGACATCCTCCTCGGACGCGACACCGACCGCACGCGCAAGTTCCGGCACCACCAGCTCTCCACGTACGGCATCGGGAGCGATCTCACCGAGCCCGAGTGGCGGGGGGTCGTCCGGCAGATGCTCGCCCAGGGTCTTCTGCGCGTCCACGGCCCGTACGGCGTCTTCACGGTCACGGAGGCCGCGACCGCGGTGCTCACCGGCGAGCGAACCGTCCGCCTTCGACGCGAACAGGAGCGTCCGCGTGCACAGACCCGCCGGAAGGCGACGCGGGCGACCATCGACCTGGACGAGGCCGGCGAGGTCCTCTTCGATCGCCTCCGCAGGTGGCGCTCCGTGGTGGCGAAGGAACAGGGAGTGCCGGCCTACGTCGTGTTCTCGGACGCGACGCTCGCGGGCATCGCGGAGGCGGTGCCGGGCACGAAAGAGGAACTCCGTGCCGTCTCGGGAGTCGGGGCGGAGAAGCTCAAGCGCTACGGACGCGAGATCCTCCGGTTGGTGGCCTCGGAGGAGGAGTAGGGCGCATCCTGGTTCGGCCTGGCGGAGGGGCGTCCACCCACCGGCCCCGGCCAACTACCAGGCCGCCTGAAGGGCGGCCTCTCGTAACCATCAACGGCAGCGAAACCTTGAAGCTGGCTGGGTCCTGCCGTTGACGGGGTGGTCGTGGTCTGGGCGCTACCTCGACCCGGCGGAGGGGCACACACCCACCCGCCCCGGCCAACCACGGGGCCGCCTCCACGGCGTCCCCTCGTAACCATCAACCGCAGGGAAACCTCGAAGCCGGCTGGGTCTTGCCGTCGATGGGCGTCCCGGCATCCGGGCGTTCCCTCGACCCGGGCGGAGCGCCATCCATCCCGCCCGGCCAACCGCCGGGCCGCCTTCATAGGCGCCCCCCTGGCCATCAACGACAGGGGGACCTTGAAGCCGGTTGAGTCCCGCCGTCGTCGGGCCACGGGTCTAGGCGCCACCGTGACCCGTGGCCCGACGACAGATGGACGGCTCACTAGGTCAGCTGGTTCACCTGGATCGCGGTGATCTTGCTGAAGCCGAAGTTTCCGATGACTCCGGAGGACCTGCACTCCAGACGAATGGTCCCGTCCCCGGGAAGGGTCACACCGCCGGTCGTCGTGAGTGACTCGCGCTCTCCGCCAGCGCCGTTCGCCGACAGCACGACGAAGGTGGTGACCGCGAACGGCGCCGCTCCACCGTTCAACTGGCAGTCGACGTCCGCCGTGGCCCCGCCGTTGTTGTTGGCGGTGGTCGCAGCGGTGACGATGTAGCTGCCGGCCGGCACAGCCCGGGACGCCACTACCGTGTAGGTGCCGCCGACCGCGGGGAACGCGACGAAGGTCGTGGTGTCGGTCACGAATCCGGCCGCCGCGCCCGCGGCGCCGGTGGCTCCGGTGTCGCCCTTCGGGCCCTGCGGACCCGCGTTGCCCCTCAGCGCGTTCCGCGCCGCCGGCTGGATGTCGGCGAGTGTGACGGCTCCGTTCTTGATCTTCACCGACGTCACGGCGTTGTTGGCCAGATCGACGGCTTTGACCTCACCGTTCTTGATGTTGCCGCTCTTCACCTGATTGAGCGCGACACCCGCATAGGCGCCGCCGCCCAACGCCACGAACAACGCGACACCGGCCACCACCATCGACGGCGACGGCACACGGCCCAGCCTCCTCTGCTCACCCATCGCACATCTCCTCTGGTCACTGTCGGCCGCCGCCGACGACCCGGTCCACCGGAATCGGAAGCACCCGAATGATATTGTCGAATGGACTGGAACTATCCGGGTTGGTGCCGGTAATGTCAAGACCGCGATTCGTTCCGTCCTACCGTTCCCTCGTACTATCGACGCGGGGGTTGGACGACGACCGCCCCATCGGACTCCGTACGCGTCATACTCGTGCGGTGATGGAACGCCATGTCTTCCTCATCCGCGCGGTCAACGTGGGCGGCACGACGCTCCCGATGGCCGACCTTCGCGCCTGGGCGACCGACCTCGGTGCGTCGGACGTGATGACCCATCTCGCCTCAGGGAACCTGCTCTGCGTTCCTCCGGGGGATCCGGAGGACTTCGCGTCGCGACTCGAAGTCGTCATCGAGGACCGGCTCGGCGTTCCGCGTGAGGTGATCGTGCGGGCGGCGGATGAGCTCCGCGCGGCGCTCGATGCCCACCCCTTCCCCGTCATCGAGGCCAGGTTGTCTTACGTCGGCTTCATGACGGCGGCGCCCACGGAGACTGCGATCACCGAGGCCGAGGCGTTCCCGACCGGCGACGACGCCTGGCGGGTGATCGGGCGTGACCTCCACATGAGGTTCTCCCGCGGTGCGGCCCGGCCCGACATGAACGTCGATCGGCTGCTGCGGCTGCTGGCTCGCCCGGTGACGATGCGCAACCTGCGCACCGTCGGCGCATTGGCCGAGCGCGCCTAGTCCCCCGTCGCCACCGGTCGGGACGGGTCCGTGATCCATCCGCTCCACGATCCCGGATAGAGGGACGCGGCCACGCCGATCTCATGCAGCGCGAGGATCGTGTGGGCGGCGGTCACTCCCGATCCGCAGTAGACGACGACCGGCCGGTCGTGGGTGATGACGGATGCGAATCCCGCTCGGAGGGCGTCCTCACCGAGGAAACGTCCCTCGGCGTCCACGTTCTGCGTGGCCGGGTGGTTCACCGCACCGGGGATGTGACCGGCGACCGGATCGACCGGCTCCACCTCACCCCGGTAGCGCTCGGGAGCGCGGACGTCGAGCAGTGTCATGTCGTCTCCGTCCGCGAGAATCGTGCTCGCCGACACGGTGGACATGCCGTGCCCCTGCGGACAGACGTCGCCCTCGGCCGGCCGGGGGATCTCGACGGAGGTGGGAAGGCCGGCGGCGACCCACGCCGCATACCCGCCGTCCAGCACGCGCACGTCGTCCACGCCCACGTGACGGAAGACCCACCACGCACGTGCTGCCGTGAGGGACGGACCGTCGTCGTACACCACCACGCGCGTTCCCCGTGACACGCCCGCACGTCGTAGCGCGGCGATCACGATCGCCGGATCCGGCAGAGGATGACGGCCACCGGCACCGGGCGGGCCCGCGAGTTCGGTGTCGAGATCCACGTAGACCGCGCCGGGGATGTGACCGCGCTCGTACTCCTCACGGCCGGGTGGTCCGCCCAGAGACCAGCGGACGTCGATGACGACCAGGTCGTGCGCCTCCTCGCGTGCGATCCGGACAGCGGAGGGTGTGATCAGAGCGGACACGGAGATCTCCAGGCGGGAAGCGGCCACTGGGACGGTCGGATCCGTCCCGCACACCCCGACTGGACCCGGCACGGCCGGACCCGGCGCGACCCAGGATGTCAGACGCCGATCTCGGCGGGGAACCGTCCCTTCTTCACGGCCCGCTGCAGGCTGGCGTAGTCGCGCTCCGAGACATCCGCGTATGCCCGCGCCCACTTGGCGGTGGCCTCCGCGAACGCCGTGGAAGAGCCGATGTAGCCGTCGATCAGATATCCCGCGGACGCCGTCTGGGAGTGGGCCCGTGCCAGAAGCCCCGCGCACAGTTCCCCGTAGCGGGTGAAGTCGGCGGCGTTGGTCAGCTGGGAGGGTTCGATCGATCCCTTCATGTCGCGGAACTGGCGACAGTAGTAGTCAACCGGCCGGTCCAGATGACCGTGCGCGTCCCATCCGGCGATCCACCCCAGGAACGGGTCGGAGTGCGCCTGCAGCACCCGTTGGGTCGCAACCACGCGATGCCCCTGCGTGAATGCGTCACGGACGCGCGGGATGCGGCGCGGACGTCCTCCGAAGCTGTTCAGCACGGACTCCTGGGCCTCCTTGGCCTGGAGGAAGAGCATCTCCTGCCCCTGTGCCGTGAGGGCGAGGAGGTAGCAACGTGTTCCGACGCTCCCGACGCCGACCACGCGCAGCACGAAGTCGGCCACGCGGAACTGCCCCAGGAAATACCCGACGTCCTCACGCACCGTGGCGCGGTACTCGTCGAACAGATCGACCAGCTGCCCGCGCGTCGCATACTCGTCCGGCACGTGGCAGAGGATCGGGGGCTGGTCGATGATGATCGGGGTTCCGTCGCTGATGCCGATCTCGACCTTCGAGACGACCTGGGCGGACGTGCGCTTGGCCGCCTT
>CAYOSM010000019.1:0-25641 GCA_964406645.1 uncultured Bifidobacteriaceae bacterium
AGATCACGAGGGGCCGAAATCGCCGGTGCCCGCGCCGAAGGGCGCGGGCACCGATGACAAGAATCACCGTCGCGGGAGCCTCAGGCGAACACGCCCTCCGGACGGATCGCGAAGGAACCGGACATCTCGCGGAGACGACGGACGCGCTCCTCGGTGGGCGGGTGGCTCGAGAAGAGGTTCGACAGGCCACGTCCCTTGAGCGCCGACAGCGGGTTCACGATGTAGAGCGGAGCCGCGGCCGGATTGGTCTGCATGGGCACGGCGTGCGCGCCACGCTCGAGCGTCTCGAGGGCGTCGGCGAGGGCGTTGCCGTCGTGGAGGAACCCGGCACCGGTGGCGTCCGCCTGGAACTCGCGCTGACGGGAGATCCCCATCTGGATGATGGCGGCGGCGAGGGGCGCGAGGATGATGGTGGCGATCGTGCCGATGATCCCCAGCGGGTTGTCGCGGTCGTCGCCTCCGCCGAAGAACATCGAGAACTGGAGGAAGTTGGCGATGGCCGAGATGATTCCCGCGAGCATGGCCGCCATGCTGGCGATGAGGATGTCCCGGTTCTTGATGTGGGCCATCTCGTGGGCGATGACGCCCTCCAGCTCACGCGGCGAGAGGGCGTGCATGATCCCCTCGGTGCAGGCGATGGCCGAGTTCTGCGGGTTGCGGCCCGTGGCGAACGCGTTCGGCTGCGGAGACGGCGTGATGTAGACCCTCGGCTTCGGGACGCCCGCACGCATCGCGACGCTGCCGATCATGCTGTGAAGCTCGGGGGCCTCCGCCTCGCTGACCTCACGTGCCTTGCTCATCTTGATCGCCATCGACGCACTGAACCAGTACATGAAGAAGTTGGCGATGACGCCGAATCCGGCGAAGAGGAGCATGCCGCCGGTGCCGCCGACCAGCCAGCCGATGACGACGAGAAGGCCGGTGAGCGCGGCCATCAGGACGAATGTCTTCAGTCCGTTGTGGCCCTTACGGCCAGTGGGGTTCATCCGGTCCGATCCCTTTCTTCCATCAGAGAGATTTTTCCAACCTTTTCACGGCAGTGTAACGGCGCTCCGGGGGTGACGCATGGCCCCCGGGTTGTGGCTCTGTTAACCGATGGCTCGCTACGCTGTGGCGCGTGAAACGCGTCGTCATCGCCCTGCTCGTCGGGTCGCTTCTCCTGGCCGGCTGCGGCCGGGAGGAAACCTTCAAGGCCGACTCGGTCGACCTCGTCGATCTCGTTCGCATCCTCCCGACCCAGGAGGAGTTCGTCCCGGCTGCCGGACACGCCGCCTTCTCGAACGACGCCAGGGAGGCGGACCTCGACGCCGTGGTGGCCGCGCTCGCCCCGGACGCCGACAGTGCCAAGGCACGCCAGCAGTACAAGGACCTCGGTTTCCGCTCCGGCGCCATCCGTACGTGGGAGGGTCCGGACGACGCCGCGATGACCGTCGTGCTGTCGCGGTGGGACACGCACATGACGGCCGTGAACGTGGGAAGCGGGGTGTCGGAGGTCGTTCCGATCAGCAATGGCGCGCGCCCCTGGACCCCCGACCAGCTGCGCGGGGCACGCGGTGCGGCGACGACCGACCCGGACCCGGGATACACGCTGAGCTTCGCCATCGAGAACGTCAGCGTCTTCGTCCGGACCTCGGGGCCGGTGTCGGAACGCACGGTCATCCGTACCATGGAACTGCTCTCGAAGCCGCTGATCACGGCCCGCGACTCCTGAGTCGGGTCCTGGCGTCCGCCGGTCGCCCGGACGTCGTGGGATCCGGCAACCCACATCTGATCCGGGAACACGGGTAAGCTCTCCCGGATGGGTGAGCTCCAACGTACGTACCGCGGCAAGGCCGAGCTGGAACGTGAACGCGAGGAGCGCCCCTTCCCCACCGCGCTCCCGGTCGAGCGCGCCGTCGTCGTGGCGTCCATGGACGTCGACGATGATGAACGCGAGGATCGCCTCTCGGAGTTCGCGGAGCTCCTTCGCACCGCCGGAGCGGAGGTGGCCGAGACCGTCGTCCAGCGGCGCGACGCCCCGCACCCGCGGACCTTCCTCGGCAAGGGGCGGTTCGAGGAGCTCATCGAGCTCGTCAAGCGCATCAAGCCGAACCTGGTCGCCGTGGAGGGAGAGCTCACGGCCAGCCAGCAGCGCATCCTCGAGGACCGCCTCAACAAGCGGGTCGTCGCGCGCACCGGACTGATCCTCGACATCTTCGCCCTGCACGCGCACAGCGCCGAGGGAAAGCTGCAGGTGGAGCTGGCGCAGCTCGAGTACAACTACGCGCGCCAGGAGGGCCTCTGGCAGCACCTCGAGCGTCTCGGCGCCGGCGTCGGCACCCGCGGCCCGGGTGAGACGCAGCTCGAGTCCGACCGGCGCATGCTGCGCTCGCGGATGGCGGGTCTTAGGCGGCGGCTGCGGGAGCTGGAGCGCTCCCGGTCGGTCATGCGCGAGAACCGCCTGGCGTCATCGGTGCCGCGCGTCGCCCTGACCGGGTACACCAACGCCGGCAAGTCCAGCCTGATGAACGCGCTCACAGACGCCCACGTGAGCGTCAACGACGCACTCTTCGAGACGCTCGATCCCACCACCCGCACACTCGAGACCACGGATGGGCGCTACATCCTGTCCGACACCGTGGGGTTCATCCGCGACCTCCCGCACGAACTCGTCGAGGCGTTCCGTTCCACCCTGGACGAGGCGCGCGAGGCGAACCTCATCCTCCACGTTGCCGACGCCAGCCAGCCGGACGACCGGCGTGAGGCGCGCGCGGCGGCGGTCGAGACGGTCCTCGGGGAGATCGGCGCCGAGGACGTGCCGCGCATCATGGTGCTCAACAAGATCGACCGCGTGTCGGACGAGGATCGTGTCGCGCTGCGCCACCGGCTCCCGGACGCCGTGCAGGTCTCGGCGCGCACGGGCGAGGGGCTCGACGAGCTGCGGGAGGCGCTCGCCACCTTCAGCCGGTCACTCTTGACACCCATCGACGTCGTCGTGCCCTACACCCAGGGCGGGCTCGTGTCGACCATCTTCGAGGTCGGCCGTGACGTCTCGCAGGAGGCGGGAGACGACGGGACGCACATCCGCGCCCTGGTCCCGCCGAGCCACGCGGCCCGCATCCGGACCGCACTCCTCAACGGCGGCTAGCCCACCACCGAGGGTGGCACCGCCGCGCCCGTCCGGTCATGGCACGGTGGGACCTCACCGGCCCCGACCGTGACGGGACGGCGCGCGACGGGACGTCCGCCCGCGGATCGATCAGACGATGAGCACCGGCGTGTCGATGCTCACGCGGTCGTAGAGCCACTCGGACTGGTTGACGTACATCCGGATGCAGCCGTGTGAGGCGGCGCTGCCGATCGACGACGGGGTCGGTGTGCCGTGGATCCCGATCGCCGGTGAGCTGATCCCGATCCAGCGGGTGCCCAGGGGGTTGCCCGCGCCGGGAGCGACCGGTCCGACGCCCTTCGCCCACGGGGAGTCCGGCGGGGTCCAGGTCGGGTTCTTCTGCTTCTGGATGATCCGGAACTTCCCGCGCGGCGTGGGGTACGCCGACATGCCGACGGCGACGCGGAAGGTCCGCCACTCCTTCGCCCCGCGGTACAGGGTCAGCGTGCGGTTGGCACGGCTGATGACGATGTTCGCGCCGATGGTCGTCGCCGCCGGACGGACCCGCTTCGACGGCATGTTGAGCGTGTCGGTCGTCCGCTGCATGAGCGCGCGCGTGAGCGGCGCCATCGCGACGTCCACGTTGACGGCGAGCCCCATCGACGCCTTGCTCACCCTCGGCTTGGCGTTGCGGTAGGTGAGACGGGCACTGACCGCCGGCACGTTCAGCGACCGGGACCGGTTGACGAGCGCGTTGCGGAGCTTCTTCTGGTCGACGTTCTGGATGAGCGGCACATCGACGGGGCCGGTGACCGGGACGGACCGGCCGTACCGCAGCGCCTGGTTGATGGTGCCGTTCACGTTCGCGCTGTAGCCGGCGGCCTGCGGCGCGATGGTGGCCTTGCGCTTCTTCAGGGTCACGGTGAAGGACTTGATCCGCGGTGCGACGCGCTGCTGCAGGAGGGTCGCCCGGGCCTGGGCGACGGTCGCTCCCCCGACCGGGATGCCGTCGATCGAGACGCCCTCGGCGAACACGCCCGCCGGCGGGGCGGTCGTGGTCGGCGTCTGGGCGTGGGCCGCACCGGCGGCGGCTGCCAGACCGACACATGCGATGGCCAGTCGTGAAGCGAAACGCATTCGATCCCCCTGAGAGCCGTCGAGAGCGCGCGATGATAGCGAGCACACGAATGTTCCTCCATCGGACGCGTTCCCCTGCACCGGGCACCGTCGGGATGTGACGACCGCGGGAAATGTCATGCTGCCGGAGCACGTCAATGTCCGGGGACTCAGACCGACAATCACGCTCGATGGTGGATCGAGAACAGAGCGGCCGATATGGCGCCGTCCTTACCGGCGACCCGGCTGAGATCCCGCACCTGCGCAAGGCCATCGCACACATGGCCGGCGTCCACGGATTCGAGGACCGCGCGAAGGATCTCGTCCTCGCCCTGGACGAGCTCGTGGCCAACGCACGCGAGCACGGCGAGCCGCCCATCACGGTGTCGGCCTGGTACGACTGCCGGCTCGTCCTCACCGTGTCGGACGTCGGGTCGGGCTTCGACGGGCGACGCATCCCCCACAGCGTTCCCTCCAAGGACCACCATCGCGGACGGGGCCTCTGGATCATCCGGCAGCTCGTCGATCACATGACGATCACGAGTTCCGAGACGGGCACGACGGTACGCGTCGAGATGACGCACGAGCCTCAGCTCGGGGCGTAGGCGCCGGCAACCACCGGAGCCCGCTCACATCCCGATCCCGTCCGTCCGGTCGGACGACGGGTGACCGCCTCGCACCGGGTCACCGGTGCGCACGTGCCTATTCGGCGCGGCGCATCGCCCAGAGCGGCTTGTCGATGGCGTCCTTCGCGGACTCGGCGGCCTCGACGTTCTGCGCCTGGATCTCGACGAAGACCTCTTTGCGGTAGACCGGCACGTCGCGTGGAGCCTGGATCCCGAGGCGGACCTTCTCCCCCATCACGGAGAGGACGGAGACCTCGATGTTGTCGCCGATCATGATGCTCTGGTTGGCCTTCCTGGTGAGAACCAGCATGGCGTCGCCTCCTTGCCCCTTAGCGCTTGCGCGCGCACTTGCACACTCATTGTACAATGTGCAGTCGATTTCCTGCGTCTCCGAACGAGAGGATGCTACATGCTCCACGGTCGTCGTCTTGACCACGCGCTTTCACATGTCAACGGGTCGCGCTACGCGCTGGTGCACGCGGTTTCTAAGCGCGCCCGTCAGATCACGCTGTGGTTGACGGCGGATCCCGCCGAGCTTCGCGCCGAGGCGGCCCCGCCGCCGGTGGCCGGCGAGACCATCACCCGTGACCCTGTCGCCCTCGCCGAGTCGGAGATCCTCGACGGCGAGGTCATCGTCCGCTGGGATCCGGACGGTCAGTCCGACGAGCCCGAGATCCTCGAGTCGCTCGAGACGGACCCGCTCCTCCTCGAGGGCCTTGAGGGTGACGACGATGACGACGACGTGGACCTCGGTGTCGACGCCGAGTCGGTCACGACGCCGGCACTCGCCGTGGTGCTCGACAAGGAGGCGGAGGCCGAGACCGAGGCGGAAGCCGAGGCTGAGGAGTCCCCCGCCGACGACGAGCGTATCGAGGTGTCCCTCGACGAGATCGACGAGGGTGACGACGATGACGAGGACGAGGACTGACCTCTCACCCGAGTCGATGATCGTCCGGTCGCGCCCTACCTGAGGGCGCGGCCACCGACCTCAGGGGAGGTCGCAGATCCGGAACCGCGTGTCGTACTCCTCGCGGTTGCGGAGAACCACCTGGCGGGCCACGGACCTCGCGGTGCTCACCACGAGCGGGGCACGCAGGTTGGCCGTGATCTGACCGGTCCGGCGGGACACGGTCACGATGGCATAGAGCGCGGTGCTGTCGAAGGACGAGACGCCCAGCGACGCGACGTCGGCGTGGTCGATGTCGGGCTCGTAGTCCGGGTCGGCGCTCCAGACGTCCGTGATGAGGAACGTGTGGAAGGGCTCCTCGAGCGCCTGCAGCCAGTGCATGTCCGGATCGTCGCGTCCGGCCTGCTGATACGGGAGGAGGGCGTAGCGGCGGCAGCGCGGGAAGCCGGCGATGGGCTCGAGGAACTCCAGGACGTCGTCGCGGCCGACGCGGAGGTCACCGAGCAGGGGGGAACGCACGGTGGTGCCGTATCTCTGCCATGGGCCCTGAACAACGTTGAGCAAGCGCTCCTCCAGCGTGTCGATCCAACTCCGCGACTGCGAGCGTCCACCCCATGGATGGACGTGATGTTCCATCGGTCCGCGGGCGCCCGGACTTGAGCCCGGGAACGATGAAAACGCGCCCAAGGAGCGGGATGTCGGTACCGTGGGCGGATGACCGGACGCCTGACCGTCGCCGACCTCGCCCGCCCGCTCGCGGAGGTCGCGATGACGCGGCCCGAGTGGGAGCGCGGGGACGTGGACGAGGCCATCGTCGCCACCCTGCGGCTGTCGGCGTCGAGTGCCCATGCGCGGGCTCCCGTGGCCTGGGCCTGGACCGGATCGGACATCGACGGGGTGCCCATCGTCCTCCTGCCCGTCGTCGCCCGTGACGTCATGCGATTCGCCCCCGTCGGACCCGTGCGCATCCTGACCCGGTCGTACGCCGCCGCGGTGTCGGCGGGCGCGTCCATCGACCGCATCGGCGTGTTCGAGTGGAACGGGCTCGCGGGGCTCCGCCTCCCGGGTGCCGACCTCTCCGTCTTCGCCCTCGACTGGGCCGACGCGCACCCGGCGCCCACCGTGACGGACGCGGAGGAGATCCCCGCCGAGATCGCCGTGGACTCCGGGGTCGCCGTCCGCCTCTCCCCTCCCGCCTCACCGGTCGCAACCGGGCTCGGGACCCTGGCCCGGACGCTGCGCACCCACCCGCTGCGGTTCGTCCCCGTCCTGTGGGAGCAGGGATGGCGGCTCGACGAGGACGCCTACCCCGACGACGTCATCGAGGCGCTGCGACACCGCGGCTTCGAGGGCCCCGAGGAGCCCGAGGACGAGCCGAGCCAGGCGATCGACGACGATCCCGATCCGCGACGGCGCATCGCGCGACGGCTGGTACGGAGGCTTCTCCACAAGGGGAAGATCGGCCCGACCCACCACACGGCGTTCGACCACATCGCCCATGGGGTGGCCCCGCAGAACCGCGCGGACGCCTATGGCGTCGGCGAGGCGCTGGTGCGGGCCGGCTATCTCGGGGAGAAGCCGAGCGTGGGCCAGCGCCACGTGTTCCTCCGGCGGGAGGCGCTGTCCGAGATCCACGCGTTCATCGCCACCGGCGAGACGGACGACCCCACGCTGTCCGCGCTCTTCACCGTCCCGATCGGCGGAGCCGGATGACGCGGGTGGACGCCGACGTCCGCTCTATTGTTGCCCGGGTGATGTGACGCGTCCGGGCTCCGTGACGTAGACCTAATGTGATGCACCCGCTCCGCCATATCGATGCAGCAGACGAACTCCACCGGACCGAGCTTCACGGAGACCGCCCAGCGCCACCTGGACGGCGTGCGCCGGTACCTCGTGCAGATGGTGCGCCATCCGCACCTGGCGGACGATCTGACCTCCGAGACGTTCGAGCGGGCATTCCGGCAGTGGAGCACCTACGACCCCGCGAAGGGCCCGCCGCTTCCGTGGCTCCTCACCATCGCGCGGCGGATCGCCCTCGACCACTTCCGCAGCGAGCGGCGCAGAAGAGAGCGCGAGGAGCGCTACAGCGCGTCGGTCCCCGCGGCGTCGGAGGACCGGACCCGTGTGGACACCGACCTCCCGCCGCGGATGGCGGCGGCGCTCGGAACGCTCTCGGACATCGAGCGCGAGATCGTGGCCCTGCGCGTCCTGCTCGATGTCGACGGGGCGACCACGGCGCGGCTGGTCGGCGTCTCGCCCTCGGCGTGCTCCACACACCTGCACCGGGCGATGACCCGGCTTCGGAAGGAGCTCGGGGATGAGTGACGGGATCCGCCCCGACCGCCTGGACGACCTCTTCGATGGGCGCGCGACACCCGAGACGGACGAGGAGCGCGACATGCTGCACCTCGCCGCCGAACTGCGCGCGTCCGCACCACCGGCGTCCCAGGAACTGCACGACCGGATCGCGGCGCTCGGGGAGCCGGCGACGCGGCCGACGGGCGGGCGCACCCCCTGGTGGCGCCGGCTCGGGCTCCGCGCCGCCGCACCGGCACTGGCCGGCCTCATCGTCGTCCTCGTGGCCGTGGCCGTCATTGCCCGCGGCGGTTCCGACGACGCCGGCGTCTCCAACTCCGCGGATACCGAGTCTGTACAGCTGCAGAGCGATTCCAGCGCGGCGCGCTCGTCGGCCCAGGACGCGCAGGAGACCCGGCAGGCGACCCAGCCCTCGCCCGAGGCGCCGGCGGACTCCGCGACCGGAGGCGACGCACCAAGCGGCACAACCGTGACGGGAACCGTCCGCCGGGGGTCTCTGGATCAGGCGGAGTCTGACGTGGTGGACGCCGTCACCACTGCGGGCGGCACGATCACCTCCCGCGGCGGGGACGCCTCGTCGCGCACGATCGTCGTGAACCTGACGGGCGCCGACCGGGACGCCGTCGGCGACGGGCTCGCGGCGATCGAGGCGGTGGACTTCGACGCTTCGATGGCGGACACCGTGCGGACGGCCCCGACGGTCCGCCTGGTCCTCACCGGCCCCTAGGTCCCCGGCGCGGCTGAGCGATTACGCCGCATGTGTTCACGGAGAGTGACGACGCGGGCCCTTAGGCCCGGTGGCAGGCGCTAGCCGTGCACGCAGTGGTCGGCCGTCCCCGGAAGCGGGTGCCGAACCCGGTCGTCCCGCGTGTCTAGGGGATGGCCTGGGTGACGGTGACCAGCGGGATCTCCTGGCTGGTCGTCACCATCGTGGAGTCGCCCGGACCTCCGCGGCCCTTGTAGCCGAGGACGATCCCGACGAGGAAGCTCCCGACGCACATGGCGACGGCGAGGCCGAGGGTGATGCGGCGCTTCTTCCGGGAGGGCGCGCTCCGGCGCACCGGCGGACGGCCGCGCGGCGGGGTCAGGTCGTCGACGCCGTTGACGGCCGTCTCATCGCCGCCGCTCATATGAGGGCGACGTCCTTCGCGTTCCGCACGAACCGCGCGAAGGCGGCGTCGGTCGTGATGGCGCCGTCATGGGCCTCCGGCACCCGGGGGGCGATGTCGACGGCGATGGGGAGCGCCCAGTCACCGGCGCCGGTATAGACCTCGGCCAGCTCATCGACCGTGAAGTCGCGGCCCAGGCGGCGACGGAGCTCCACCTGGATGGCGTCGACCACCCGCAGGCAGGCGGCCTGCCGGTCCGGGCTGAGCGCCGCAAGGCGCCGGGGCCCCTCCTGCCAATCGAAGACCGCTGCGTAGGCGCGCGCGCTCACCACTCCTCGCCGTCCCCCACCGAGCATTCGTGATCCGGCCAAACCGGGTCGATGCGCTCGAGGATCCAGTCGCCGACGGGATTGCCCCCCGTCGCGAGTGCGAACGCGAGATGGGCGTGGAGGCACTTGACCCGGTCGGGGTCGCGCACCCCGCCCACGCGATGACCGCCATGCAGGCGCATGTGGTCCTCGTGAGCCCTGTTGACGTGCTCGCGCATCCCGGCATCATCCTCGATCGCTCGGACGCCACCGGCGGCCTCCAGGCGGCTCACGGCGCGGTGGAGCACACGGCAGACGAGCCAGTGGCGCGTCGGGAACGGATTGCCGCGCAGATCGATCGGATCGTTCTCGAGGACCGCGGGCAGTCCGCTGGGGCAGCGGACGGCGATGCGGTAGTCGGTGAACGGCTCGCGGCCGAGCAGCCGGTGAACGGCCTCACGATCCCGGGGGGTAGGCGATCCAGTCCCAGATGCCGCCGGCGCCCGATGCCGCGTCAAGACCGATCACCCGGAACGGGATCTCGCCGGGCTTCATGTATCCGAGCTGGCGTGCGCGCGCCTCCAGGACGGCCGGGCTGTTGCTCTCGGCGATGCGGGCACGCACCTGATCGCGTTCGGCGATGAGATCCTTGAGGATGAGTTCCTGCGAGCGGAGCTCGGACTGTCGCTCCCGGTAGTTGCGGACCGGACCCACGTACGACGCGACCAGTGCGATGACCACGGTCAGGAGGAAGATGCGTTTGACGGCGCGAGCGCGCAGGGCGAGGTCCCTTCGGGGCGAGGTGAGGGCGCGTATCCCTCACGGCGTACGCCGTGAGGACCCCGGTTCCTGCTGACAGCCGTTGCACGGCACCGACCGCGGGCGTCACCCGCGGAACGCGCTCCGCCCCGGGTAGGTGCCCGCGGGGCCGAGACGCTCCTCGATCCGCAGGAGCTGGTTGTACTTCGCGACCCGCTCGCTGCGCGCCGGGGCACCCGTCTTGATCTGCCCGGCACCCGTGGCGACGGCGAGATCGGCGATGGTCGTGTCCTCGGTCTCACCGGAGCGGTGGGAGATCATGGAGGCGTATCCGGCCGACGACGCGAGCTCGATGGCCTCGAGGGTCTCGGTGAGGGACCCGATCTGGTTGAGCTTGATGAGGATCGCGTTGCCGACGCCGCGGTCGATGCCCTCCTGGAGGCGGGCGGGGTTCGTGACGAAGAGGTCGTCGCCGACGAGCTGGACGCGGTCGCCGATGCGGTCGGTCAGCTCCTTCCAGCCGTCCCAGTCGTCCTCGGCCATGCCGTCCTCGATCGACACGATCGGGAAGTCGGCGACGAGCGCCTCCCAGTAGTCGACCATCTCGGACGGGGTGAGCACCTTGCCATCTCCCTCGAGGTGGTAGGCGCCGTCACGGAAGAACTCGGTGGAGGCGGGGTCCAGGGCGAGCGCGATGTCGTCGCCCAGCTTGTAGCCGGCCGCGTCGACCGCGATGACGATGACGTCGAGCGCCTCGCGATTGCTCTTGAGATTCGGGGCGAAACCGCCCTCGTCGCCGACGCCCGTGCCGAGCTTCTCCTTGCGGAGGACGCCCTTGAGCGCCTGGTAGACCTCGGATCCCGCGCGGAGCGCCTCGGCGAACGACGACGCGCCGACCGGCGAGACCATGAACTCCTGGAGGTCGACGTTGTTGTCGGCGTGGGCACCGCCGTTGAGGATGTTCATCATCGGCACCGGGAGGCGATGTGCCTTGGCGCCGCCGATGTACCGGTAGAGCGGCATCCCGGCGTCGGCCGCGGCCGCGCGCGCGATGGCGAGGCTGCATCCGAGGATGGCGTTCGCACCGAAGCGGGACTTGGTGGGCGTGCCGTCCATCTCGATCATGAGACGGTCCAGGGTGGCCTGCTCGGAGGCCTCCCGCCCGATGAGGGCGTGAGCCAGCTCGTGCTGCACGTTGGCGACGGCCTTGAGTACGCCCTTGCCCCCGTAGGTGCTGGCATCGCCGTCACGGAGTTCGAGCGCCTCGTGGGCCCCGGTGCTCGCACCCGACGGGACGGCCGCCGTCCCGGTGACGCCCGACTCGAGCGCGACGTCGACCTCGACCGTCGGCTGGCCCCGTGAATCGAGGATCTGGCGGGCGTGGACACGAGCGATCTTCGACAACGAGGGCCTCCAGGGGACGGTTCAGACGAGGGTCACCGAGTCTACCCTCCTCGCCTCACACGTCGAGGTGCGGCGGACGGGCGGAACGCCCCGTCCGCCGCACCTCGAACGTCACGGACGCGAGTGTCCTAGCGGCGGATCGTGACGATCGCCTGACGCGCCCGCATCAGTCCGGAGCCCTCCCGGTCCGTGGCCTCGACCCGCACGAGGTACCGGCCGGCGGCGAGGCTGCGCAGGTTGACGGGGATCCGCGCCGCTCCTGCCGCGGCATTGCGCGACGCCTGCCGGACGAGGACGGACGCCTGGCAGCTCGCACCGGCGAGCTGGATGTCGCGTGGTGCGCAGACCGTGCCGACCCGGCGTCCCGGCCGAAGGGCCGTGACCGTGATCCGAAGGGACGCGCTGCGCGACAGGGTCGTCGTCACGATGACCGGCGTACGGGCCTGACGCATGGTCACCGTGGCCGGGCGCACGAGCGGGGTGATGCTGAACGCCGGGCGGCACGGGGTGGTCTGGCGGGTCCGGTCGCCGAGGCACTGGTCCTGGGTCTCGTCCCCGAATCCGTCACCGTCGGCATCGAGTTCGACCACCGCCTGGAGGAGGGGGACGACCCCGGTCTGCCCCGGGAGTGTGACGACGGCCGGGAGCGGCTGGCCGTCCGTGACCGCACCGCTGAAGACCGTCGTGCTCCCGGTTCCGACGGGACCGAAGAGAAGCGCGCTGCTGGAGTTGGAGATGCCGAGGATGTCGCCCCTGCGCACCGTGAGCCGGGTGGCGGCCTCGTCGGTGCCGGCGGTGCTCGTGAGAGGAGCGCTGGAGGAGATGGCCCGCAGCGCACCCGACGCGGGCCGCAGGACACGCAGCGTGACCGCGGCTCCCGCGCTTCCGCTCTGAAGGCGCCACCGGGTGATGACGCCGTCCGAGGTAACGGGGTTGAGCGGCGCGCTCGGGGTGCCGCCGATGTACGTGCAGTCGACGCCCCCACTGCACAGGTTCGTCGTGGACGGGGCGGGGAGCGGCGGTCCGACGGTCTCGGCCCCGCTCGCGATCGGCGCGAGGGCGGTGAGCCCGAGCGCCGTGAGAAGGATGGGGATTCGGTTCGTCTTCATGGGCGCATCATGCAGCACCACCATCCCGACGGGAAGCGGGCCGGACGGCCGTCAGACGACGGTGGAGTCGCCGGCGAGATCCGCCTTCGCGGCGCGGTAATAACGAAGCTGCACATCCGGTGCCAGCTTCTCGAACACCTCACCGCGGGCGGCGGCGATCTCGGACGCCCGGTCCACCCGGTCACGGAACGTCGCGGAGGACCGGCGGACGGCCAGCTCGGCGTCGACGCCGAGTGCACGGGCGACGGCGATGGCGGCGAAGATGACGTCCCCGAGCTCATCGGCCGATGGCTCCCGCGTCAGCTCGCCGACCTCCTCGGTCAGCTTCGCGAGGGCCGAATCCACATCCGGGAACTGGAAGCCGACGGCGCCGGCGCGCTTCTGGAGCTTTGCGCTGTAGGCGAGGGCGGGCAGCCCGGCCGGCACCTCGTGGAAGATCTCGCCGCCGCGCGACGCGCGCTTCTGCGACTCCCACAGGCCGAAGACGGCGCCGGCCTCGGCGGCGACCGCGTCACCGTAGACGTGCGGGTGACGCGAGACGAGCTTGTCGGCCTGGATCCGGGCCACCTCGCCGAGATCCGCGATCCCGGCCTCCTCCAGGAAGCGCGAGAGGAAGACGGCCTGGAAGAGGAGGTCGCCGATCTCGTCCACCTGGCGTGCCGACTCGCCACTCGCGAACGCCTCAGCCACCTCGAAGGCCTCCTCGACCGTGTGCGGGAGGATCGTCTCGGGCACCTGCTCGCGATCCCACGGGCATCGCTCGCGAAGCTCCAGGCCGACCTGTGCGAGACGTGCGACCCCGGCACCGATCGCCCGGGCGCGGAGCGCGTCGCGGTCGGGCAGCGTGGGTGTGTCCGGCAGATCGGCCGCGATGGCGACCGCGGCGGGATCGGGTGCCACGACGATCGCGTCAGCCGGACACGTCGTCGGGTCGTATGGCGCGACGGCGACACCGAGACATGCGGTGAGCTCCTCCGGCATGGGCGGCCCGTGGACCGCGCCGGGGCCGGCGTCCGCGATCGCGGTCATCGCGACGGCCGGGACATCGGCGACCGCACCGGATCCCAGGCCGACGATCAGTCGCGGCATCGGCCGGCCGATCCGGTCGTCGGGTGAGGGCACGGTCGACCGGCCCTCCGGGTCATGGGGCCGCGGTCGTCGTGGCCGTCGTCGCGGTGGTGGTCGCCGTGGTCTCCGTCTCCGGCGCGATCCTGTCGTTCAAGTAGCGGGCCGAGTCCTGGACCTTCCGGACCACCGTGTCGCGCCACCTCTGGGTGGCGGTGGTCTGAGCGACCTGGAGCTGTTCGGCCATGATCGTGCCCTTGACCGCACCGAATGACTTCGTCGTGGCCGGGATCTCACGCACGGTGATGAGGCTCC
Organism: uncultured Bifidobacteriaceae bacterium; assembly: GCA_964406645.1. GTDB lineage: Bacteria > Actinomycetota > Thermoleophilia > Miltoncostaeales > Miltoncostaeaceae > CALMEC01. The sequence goes on from CAYOSM010000019.1 coordinate 14,123, forward strand.
AGCCGAACTGCGTCTGAATCGGCTGCGAGATCTCGCCGACCTTGAGCTTGGAGGCCGCGGCCTGCATCTCCGGGAGGAGACCGCTGCCGGTGAGCGTTCCGAGGTCGCCCCCGGTCGTCTTCGCCGCGGGATCGAGCGACCTGGCCTTGGCCATCTCGGCGAAGTTGTCCGGCGTCAGATCGGCGCGGAGAGCGGAGGCCACTTCCTTGGTACCGAGGAGGATGTGCGACACCCGCTTCTGCGCCGCGGTGCGGTAGGTGTCGATGTTGGCGGTGTAATACGCCTGGGCCTGCGCCTCGGAGTAGGTGACCTTGTCGGTGACCTGCTTCGTGAGCTTCTCCTCCTGGAGCGACGCGCGGAAGGCCTCCTGGAGATCGGCCATCGTCATGCCCTGCGCCTCGAGGGCCGCGTTGAAGTCGGCGCGCGATCCGGCGAAGCTCTGCGTGATGATCGAGGCGATCTGGGTGTTGATCTCCTTCTTCGTCACCGCGCACGGCGGTCCGCAGCGCTTGGCGAGGATGGCGAACACCTGCTGGTCGCGGAGCTGCTCGGCCGCGGCGCGACGGTACTCCTGGTACTCGTCGCTGTCCTTCGCGGGGACGTCGGACGTGGTGCCGGACTGCTGGTCCTGGGAGACCCGCGACTGTGCCAGGGACTCCGCGCGGGCCTCGATCTCACCGTTGGTGATGGTGACGCCGCCGATCGTGAGCGCCGCGGCGTCGTCCGGTCCGAGCGAGGATTCTCCGCCGCCGCAGGAGGCGAGCCCGAAGGCGAGGATTCCGGCGCCGAGCACGGCGCAATACGTTCTGAGTCTCACGGCGGGCGATCGTAGCACGGGTTATCCGATGGTCATCTGGCCATCGGCCTGCCGGAACGCGGCCCCGTCGCCACCGGAGATCGCCTCGATCAGCGCGTCCAGCGCGGCCTCCGCCGCGTCCAGCCGTTCGCCCGGTGCGCTCGGTGCGGGAACCGACACGGTCCGCTCCGCCGACGAGTACACGGCACGGGGGACGGACTCGCGCAGCGCGCGCATCGCCGCACTGGTGAGGCTCACCGGCGCGACGACGACCTTGCCGGAACGCACGGCGAGATGGGTCCCGCCGACCCGCACCGTCTTCCGCTTCAGGCGCTGGACCTGGAGAAGCGCCTGCACGGACGGCGGCGGCTCGCCGAAGCGATCCGTGATCTCGTCGGAGAGACGTGCCAGCGTGGCGTCGTCCGCGGTGGCGATCCGGCGGTGCAGGTCGATCTTGGCGGCCTCGAAGCCGATGTAGTCGCTCGGGATGTGCGCGGACACCGGGATCTCGACGCGGACCTCCGGCTCGACGGCCGTGTCCCCGCGCCGGGCGGCGATCGCGTCCTGGAGCATCTGCATGTAGAGCTCGAACCCGATGGCGGCGACGTGGCCGCTCTGCTCGTCGCCGAGCAGGTTGCCGGCGCCCCGGATCTCGAGGTCGCGCATGGCGATGCGGAGTCCGCTTCCGAGCTCGGTGTAGTCAGAGACCGCGCGCAGTCGCGCCGCGGCGTCGCGGGTGAGGTCCTGGTCGCTCGGGTAGAACAGGTATGCGTGGGCGGCGGCCTCCGAGCGCCCCACCCGTCCGCGCAGCTGGTAGAGCTGGGAGAGCCCGAGCAGATCGGCGCGCTCGACCACCAGGGTGTTGGCGTTCGGGATGTCGAGGCCGGCCTCGATGATGGTGGTCGACACGAGGATGTCCGCGTCCCCGCGCATGAACGTCATCATGACGCTTTCCATCTCGCTCTCACCCATCTGGCCGTGCGCGACGACGACGCGCTGCTCGGGGACGATGGCGCGGACGGCCTCGGCGGCCTCGTGGATGGTCTCGACGCGGTTGTGGAGCCAGAAGCTCTGGCCGCCGCGCTCCTTCTCGTGGGTGAGCGCCTCGCGGACGAGTTCCTCGTCGAACTCGCCGACGTGGGTGGCGATGGCGCGTCGTCCGGTGGGCGGCGTCTCGATGACGCTGATGTCACGCATGCCCGACAGCGACATCTGAAGGGTGCGCGGGATCGGCGTGGCCGACAGGGACAGCACGTCCACCTCGAGGCGGAGCTTGCGGAGGGCCTCCTTCTGCGCGACCCCGAAACGCTGCTCCTCGTCCAGCACGACGAGACCGAGGTTCTTCGGTTGGACGTCCATGCCGAGCACGCGGTGGGTACCCACGAGGATGTCGAGGGCTCCATCGCGGAAGCGGCCGAGGACGCCCTTGGTCTCCGTGCCGGAGCGGAGACGGCTGACCATGTCGATCTCGACCGGCGTCTCCGAGAACCGCTCGCGGAACGTGCCCAGGTGCTGCTGCGCGAGCAGCGTCGTGGGGACGAGCACGAGGACCTGGCGACCGTCCATCGCCGCACGGTGGGCGGCGCGCATGGCGACCTCCGTCTTGCCGAAGCCGACGTCTCCGCAGATGAGGCGGTCCATCGGCTGGTCGCGCTCCATGTCCGCGAGCACCTCGTCGATGGCGCGCTCCTGGTCGGGCGTCTCACGGTGGCGGAACTGCCGCGCGAACGCCGACGTCTCCTCCTCGTACTCCGGGTAGGCGTGCCCCTTGGCGCGACCACGGCCCTCATACAGGGCGAAGAGCTCGCCGGCCATCTCGTGGACGGCGGCGCGCACACGGGCCTTGAGGCGCTCCCATGCCTTTCCGCCGAGCTTCGAGAGCGGCGGAGGGGAGCCGTCGGACCCGATGTACCGGGTGACCTTGTCGAGCTGGTCCTGGGGCACCCACACGCGATCCTCGCCGGCGAAGGCGAGGGCCAGGTAGTCGCGCGTGACGTTGGCCACCGTCTGCGTCTCGAAGCTGACGAGGCGCCCGATCCCGTGGTCCTCGTGGACGACGTAGTCGCCGACCCGGAGCTCCAGGAACGACCGGAGGCGGCGTCCCGCCGGTGCCCGGTCGCTCGCACGCCTGCGGCGGAGGATCTCGCTCTCCGGGATGACCGCAAGTCCGAGGTCCGCCGAGATGAAGCCCCGATGGACGGGCATGACGGCGAACGAGACGGCCCCCTGACGCGGCTCGTCCAAGGAGAGGTCCACGCTCGTCGGCGAGATGCGGGTGAGCTGTGCGGCGGCGCGCTCCATGTCGCCGCGACGGGTGAAGGCGACGAGGACGCGCAGCGATCCGCCGGAGAGCCGTGAGAGCTCGGCCTGCGCCTCGGCGATGCCGCGGGTCGCGAACCGCGCCTCGCGGGCGTCGACGGCGCCCGCCGACTCGCCGGTGGGCGGGACGATCTCGATGGCGGAGGACGTGGCGATGGACTCCCGCAGGACGTCCGGATCACCGAGCGCACCGGCCTGCGCCTCCTCCTCGGCCACCTCGAGCGCCTGGGTGATCGCGGCGGCGAACGTCCGCGGGGCGAGCGAGACGACCGGCGTCTCCCGGACGAGGTCGAAGGTGTCGACCAGATCGTCGAGGGGCTCGGCGGCCGGCTGGATCCGGACGTCCGAGATGGACCGGATCGTCACCTGCGTGAACGGCGAGAAGATGCGGATCCCGTCGACCTCGTCGTCGAACATGTCAATGCGCACCGGCTGGTCGGCCGTCGTGGGGTACACGTCGACGATGCCGCCCCGGATCGCGACCTCGCCGCGTTCCTCGACCTGGTGCACGCGCTCGTAGCCGCGCTCCACCAGGAGGTCGACGAGTTCGCCCTCCACACGTCCCCCGACACGGAGGTCGATGGGCGGGGCGGGGCGCCGCGGGACCCGCTCCAGGAGCGAGCCGATGGAGGCGACGACGAGGCCGGCGTCGTCGATGAGGCGGTCACGAGCCTCCGACCGTAGCCCGATGAGGTGCGGAGACGGGCCCACGCGCCCCTGGCTGACGGTGCCGCGGGAGGGCCACAGGCAGACGCGCTCGCGTCCGTGGATCGCACCGAGCTCGAGCGAGAGATCACGCGCCTCGGCGTCGGTCGCCGCCACGACCAGCACGGCGCGCTCGACGTCGTCGGTGATCGCCGAGATCACGTACGGCCAGATGGACTGTCCGAGGGTGAGGGACATGACGTCCCCCTCCCCGGCCATGCGCTCGGCCGCCGCGCGGATGTCGGCGTTGGCCAGGAGGATCGTCGAGAGGCCGTTCACTCCGCGGCCGTCCCGGGGCCCTCGGCCGCATCTGCATCGCCCGACGCGTCGCCCTCGGTCCCCTCGTCACGTCGTTCGCGTCGCCGGGAGGCGCGGCTTCCGGGCTCGGCGGCGTGGAAGCGCGCGATGGCGGCCTCGATCCCCTCGGCCAGACTGAGCTCGGTCATCGCGACGCCCTGGTCGATCATCGTCTCCACGTCGGCATCCGCCTCCGCGAAGCGGGCCAGGACCCAGTCCGCCTGCGATCCGCGGAAGTCGGCGGGTGGCCGGCCGACTCCGAGCCGGACGCGGGCGAAGTCGTTGCCGCCGAGGCCGCGGATGATCGACCGCAGCCCGTTGTGACCGCCCGGCCCGCCGCCCAGCTTCCCGCGCACGGCGCCGAACGGCAGATCGAGCTCGTCGTGGACGACGATCACCTGGGGGCGTGCGAGGCGAAGCGCGCCCGCGGCGGGGCCGACGGAGTCACCCGACAGGTTCATGTACGTCGTCGGGACGAGCAGGCTCACGGGTCCGGCGGGTCCCCGCGTGTCGGCGAACGACCCCGCGTACTTCGACGCGAAGCGGGTTACGCCGAGACGCTCCGCAAGGCGTTCGACGACGCGCTGCCCGACGTTGTGGCGGGTGCGCGCATAGCGGGCGCCGGGATTGCCGAGACCGACGACCAGCCGAATCGGCGGGTCCTCAGATCCCAATTACTCCGAGTCGTCCTCGTCCGGGGAGCCACCGACGAGCTCGGGCTCGGAGGACTCGCTCTCCGACTCCGGGGCCTCGACGGCCGACGGCACCGTGACCGATGCCACCACGGTCTCGTCGTCGCCGATGAGGATCACGCCCTCAGGGGCGGTGAGGTCCGAGAACAGGCGGACGCCGCCGACCTCGAGCTCCGAGACGTCGAGCTCGATGCCCTCGGGGATCAGGTCGGGAAGGGCCTCGATCGTGACCTCGTGGAGCGTCTGGTCGAGGACGCCGCCCTCGCGGACACCCTCGGGCTGGCCGACGAGCACGATCGGCACGGCAGCCTGCACGGCGACCTTGAGGTCGACCTCCTGGAAGTCCACGTGGAGGATCTCGTTGCGCACCGGGTTCATCTGCCAGTCCTTGAGCAGCGCCGGGACCGAGCTCGCGTCGCCGATGCTGATGGCGAAGACGGAGGTCTTCGCGGCGTGGCCCTGGATGGCCATGAAGAGGTCGTGGTGCGGGATGCTGAAGGAGACAGACGTGCCGCCGGCCGTGTACAGGACACCCGGAACCCGGCCGGACTTGCGCAGACGGCGGGTGACGGGTGAACCGAACTCGGTCCGAGGTGACGTGGTGAGTGAGACGTGGTCCGACGACATGAAAGCTCCTGGATCTGATTCGCGACCGCGCATCTTAGCGGACTGGTCGCACACGGGGCGGCCCGGGACACCCGCCGGCGGCTCATGCCGTCCCGGCGCGCGGACCGCGATGCTCAGAACAGCTGGTTGTCCCCCTCGAAGACCTCGGAGACCGATTCGTCGTTGAAGACGTTGCGGATGCAGTCGGCGAGGACCTGCCCGGCGGGCAGCTGGGTGATGAGATCCGGCGCCCCGGACCGCAGGGGAACGGTGTCCGTGACGACGATCCGCTTGATGTCGTCGCAGTTCGCGAGCCGCTCGAAGGCCGGGTCCGAGAACAGGCCGTGCGTAGCCGCGCAGTAGATCTCGGTGGCGCCCATCTCGCGGACCTTCTTGGCGCCCTCGACGAGGGTGCCGGCGGTGTCGATCATGTCGTCGATCATGATGGCCGTCTTGCCGACGACGTCACCGATGAGCATGGTCATCTCGACCTGACTGTGCTCCGGGCGCTGCTTGGTGAGCACGGCGACCTGGGCGCCGAGCTTCTCGGCGAAGTGCGTGGCGAGCTTCGCGCGTCCCGCGTCCGGCGAGACGACGACGATCTGGCGGTCGCGCAGCTCGGGGGCGTCCCGGAAGTACTGCACGAGGATCGGCACGGCCGTCATGTGGTCGACGGGGATGTTGAAGAAGCCCTGCACCTGACCCGCGTGGAGGTCCATGGTGAGGACGCGGTCGACGCCGACCGTCTGCAGCATGTCGGCGATCATCTTGGCGGTGATGGGCTCACGCGGAGCGGACTTCTTGTCCTGGCGGGAGTACCCGTACCAGGGGAGCACCGCGGTGATGCGCCGGGCGCTCGCGAGCTTCGCGGCGTTCACCATGATGAGAAGTTCCACCAGGCTGTCGTTGCACGACTGGACGTGGCCGTTGGCGACGCTGCAGGTGGACTGCACGAGGAAGACGTCGGCGCCGCGGACGCTCTCGCCGAACCGGGCGTAGATCTCGCCGTTGGCGAACGACTTGAGCATGATCTCGCCGGGGTCGAGCCCCAGACGCGTCGCGATGTCCCGGCCGAGATCGAGGGACGACCGCCCCGCGAAGACCATCATCCGCCGCGCGTATTCGCGCTCGACGTGCGTCTCGACTCGTTCCGCCGTCTCCGTTGTCACCGCGCCCCCTTGGTGCCCGTCGCCTTTGCCGCCGCTTCGCGGGCCTTGGCCTCGGCCCGCTTGGTGAAGCCCTCTCGGACCTCCTGACGTGCCCGCGCGACGCCGAGGGCGCCTGCCGGAACGTCGTGCGTGATGATGGATCCGGCCGCAGTCATCGCTTCGTCACCAATCCTAACCGGTGCGACGAACACGCAGTCCGACCCGGTCTTGACCCCAGACCCGATGATCGTCTGGTGTTTGCGGAAACCGTCGTAGTTGGCCGTGATGTTGCCGGCGCCGATGTTCGTCTTCGCGCCGATGGTGGCGTCGCCGATGTAGGAGAGGTGGGGCACCTTGGCCTTCTCGCCGAGCGTCGACTTCTTGAGCTCGACGTACGTACCGACCTTGGATCCGTCCTCGAGGACGACCTCCGGGCGCAGATAGGCGAAGGGGCCGACGCTGCAGCCCTTTCCGACGGTGGAGTCGTTGAGGTGGGCGTAGACCACCGTGCTGCCGTCGCCGATCACGCAGTTGGTCACGATGACGTCGGGGCCGATGGTGCAGTCCTCGCCGACGCGCGTCCCCGCGCGCAGGTGCACGCCGGGCAGGAGGATCGAGTCCATCCCGACCTCGACGTCGGCGTCGAGGTAGACGCTCTGCGGGTCGGGCATCGTGACGCCCGAGACCAGCATCGCGTGGCGCAGCCGGTCCTGGATGATCCGCTCGCATTCGGCGAGCTCCACGCGGCTGTTGACACCGAGGACGACGTCCGGGTCGTCGGAGCGGTACACCCCCACGCCCCCACTGATGTGCGCGAGCGCATCGGGGAGGTACGCCTCGCCCTGCGCGTTGTCGCGCTTCACCTTGCGAAGCGCCTTGGTCAGTGCCGCGCGGTCGAACACGTAGAGCCCCGCGTTGATCTCGTTGACCGCGAGTTCCTCCGGTGTGGCGTCGCCGGCCTCGACGATGCGCACGGGGCCCTCGCCGCGGATGACACGACCGTAGGCGCCGGCATCCGGGAGGACCGTGCTGACAAGCGTCGCCTGACGCCCCGACCGCCGGTGCACCCGGAGGGCCGAGCGGATGAGGTCGCGGCTGAGGAGCGGCGTGTCGCCGGACAGGACGATGACGGTGTCGCAGTCGGAGTCGAGGGCCTTCAGGCCGACCTGCGCGGCGTGGCCGGTGCCGTTCTGCTGACGTTGCACCGCGGTCGTGGCGCCCTTCGGCAGGGCCGCCTCCACGTCCTTCGCGCCGTGGCCGACGACGACGACGGTGTGCGTGACGCGCGAGCCGGCGAGGGCGTCCAGCACCCATCCGACGAGCGGTCGTCCTGCGATCGGGTGAAGCACCTTCGGCAGCCGGGATCGCATGCGCGTCCCCTTGCCGGCGGCCATCACCACTGCTCCTACACCCATGTGTTCCGGAGGTCCTCTCGTTCGGGGAAGGGGCTGGTTGGGGCGGGAGGATTCGAACCCCCGATCGCGGGACCAAAACCCGCTGCCTTACCGCTTGGCTACGCCCCACCGGAGGTCGCGCGCAGTATAACGCCGCATCCCCTCTCCCCCTCACCGGCGACCACCGGCCGCGGACGCGTCACGAGCCGCCGGCGCGGCGACGGATGACGCCCTCCTGGGTGCGGTTCTCGGGTGCCGGCCGATGGGCCTTCCGGGTGCCCTGACGGACCCGCGAGAGCTCGGCCAGCGCGTCGTCGGCCGAGAGTCCCGCGTCGACGAGATGGCAGCCGATGACCGTGCCCGTGCGGCCCACACCGCCCCAGCAGTGGACGTACGCGACGCCCCGCCCGGTGGCCTCACGGATCATGTCGACCACGAGGTCGTAGTCCGGGTCGTCGCGCACCGACATGTCGGGGATCGGGAACGGCGCGTGACGCACATCCAGGCCGCGCCGCTCGGCGGCCGTCGTCACGTGGGCGGCGTAGGGCGCGAGCCCGTCCTCGGGCCGGGTGAGGTCGATGAAGGTGCGCACCCCGTGATCGATGAGGAGGTTGACCCTGTCGCGGGCGCGATCCGGATCCGGGTGGCCCGGGTACTCGCCGGCCAGGAATGACCCGGGCTCGACCCAGAAGCCGTGCACGTCGGGATCGTGGGGCCACGGCCCGTGGTCGCCCGCATCGGCGAGCCCGGCGGCGGCGAGACGGAGCGCGATGGCCCGGATGCGTCCCTCGGACGTGACCCTCGATCGCCACTCCTCCGGGATGCCCGACCACCCCCACCGGGCCCCGGCGATCTGCCCGGCGATGGCGGCGGTGGTGTCGGCGTCGTCGCCCAGGTTCGCGGCCCGGAGCGCGGCCTCGCGGAAGTCGGAGGCCCCGCCCACGGCCCACAGCGCGGCCTCGAGGGCGTCGACGCAGAAGCCCGTCCCCCGGATCTGCGGCGGCTCTCTGGTGCGCCAGGAGCCACGCGCGACGGCCTCCACCTGCGGATGGAGGGCGCCGAGATCCCAGAATCCGGGATCGAGCACCTCGTCGGCGTCGTCACCGCGGACGAGGGCGGCGATCACGGCTCCCAGCAGACGGCAGACGTCGACCGGCCGGTCGGCGGCGTGGGTGGTGCGGCTGGATTCCGCCGACCGCTCGGCCGCCTCGGCGAGGTCAGCGTGCCAGCGGATGGGCACCGGTGCCAGACGCATCGCGGACCCGTTGGCCGCGGACTCCTGGTCGACGACCGAGTCGATCGGCGCGCCCGTCCGCTCGTAGCGTCCGAGGGCCGCGGTGGTCGTGTTGCCGATGTCGAAGCAGCGGCCGGTGGAGGACCAGTACCCCTCGCGCCACCACATCACGTAGCGGCGCAGCTGGTCGTGGGCGTCGAGCCCGCCGGTGTCGAGGATGGACTCCGCCAGGCACATCGCCATGGAGGTGTCGTCGGTGAAGGCGCCGGGCGGAAGCCCGAACGGGCCGCCGCCGACCATGTCCGTGATGGGCGCGAAGGTGCCGGGCTGCTTGAACTCGAGCGTCGTGCCGACGGCGTCGCCGGCCGCGAGGCCGACCAGGGCACCGACCGCCCGGTCCTGGATCCCCGCCACCCGCGTCGCCTCGTTCATGTGCAAAGAGCCTCCCGTCCGGTCAGGAGGAGTCTGCCACCGCCGGACGACGGGGGATCACCCGCGGCGCCGGAGGGCGCGTCCCGCACCGACCCCGAGGAACACGACCACCGCGACCGCGAGACCCAGGGGCATCAGGACAGGCGCTTCGCACCGCGACGACGCCTCTCCGCAGACGTCGATCTCGAACACCGTCACGACGACGGCCATGAGGGACACCGATGCGATCGTCAGCCAGGCAGCCCGCAACGACGCCATGGCGCCGAGGGCGAGACCGACTGCCAGGGCGACGCCCAGTCCCGCACCGATCACCGCCATGCCACGTCCCGGCCGTGATCGGTCTCCGGCGGCATCAGCCGCCTCCTCGGCACGATGTCGTCACCGTGCCGACGGCTCGGGCGGAACCCAGGCGATGAGCGATCCCAGCGTCCGGCCGACCACGCTCCCGGGGGTCACGCGCATCACGGCATTGCGGACGGTGGTCACCACGTGTCCGTCCATCCGCGAGAGCCGGCCCGCCCGGCGCGAGCGCAGGAGCATGCGCCGCGTCCGCCGGATCCGGAGGGCGTCGTAGCGTTCCAGCACGCCGGGAACGTCCACCGTCCCGCGCGCCGTGCGCATCGTGAGCACCAGGGTGGCCGCGTCCTCGATCACCTGGCCGGCGCCCTGTCCGAGGTCCGGGGTCATGCCGTGCGCGGCGTCGCCCAGAAGCACGGTGCGTTCTCTCACGAACGTCGGGAGCGGGCGGGAAAGGTCCTCGATGTCGTGGCGGAGCACCGTGTCCGGATCCGTTGCGTCCAGCAGCTCGGCGATCGGGGAATGCCATCCCGCGAAGAGCCGCCGGACCGCTGCGTGCTCGTTGTCGTTCGCTCCGCCGGCAGGGGTGTTCAGCGTGGCGAACCAGTACACGCGATCGCCGGGGAGCGGCGCCATGCCGAAGTGCCTCCCGCGTCCCCAGGTGACGCCGGCCGAACCGCCGAGGTCGACCGGCCCCGACGTGACGCCACGCCACGCGACGTATCCGGCGTACCGCAGCCCGGGGTCGAGCCCGAGGCGCGCGCGGTTGGGACTGTGGAGGCCGTCGGCCGCGATGACGAGGTCGTAGTCCTCCATGCGGCCGTCGACGGTCACCCAGGGAGCGCCCGGCGCGCTGACGATCGCATCGCAGCCGGTCCGGAGAGTGCCGTCGGCGAGCTCCCCGACGAGGGCGCGATGCAGGTCGCCCCGGTGCATCGTCCGCAGCGTCGCCATCGCGTCACGGGGGATCCTGGTGAGCCACCTCCCATTCGGGCGTCGATGTCCCGAGCGGATCCAGGCGATCTCGTCCGAGCTCACTGAGCGCACGAGGTCTCCCAGTCCGAGGGTGTCCAGCGCCAGGAACGAGTTCCCGAAGAGGGAGAGTCCCGCCCCGGTGCCGCCGGCGTCCTCCCGGCGCTCGAACAGAGAGACCTCGTGTCCGTCCCGCTGGAGTCCGATGGCCGTCACGAGTCCTCCGACTCCGGCTCCGATGACCGCGATCTGCACTTTGCGTCGCCTCCTCCGGGGGTCACGGACGTCCGCCGTGGCCTCCCACCTGTGTCCCTGCCCTGGGCACCCGCGATGATGGCACGGCCGGGTGCGCCAGGACCGCCACCGAGCCCGCCGGGACCCGCGCGTGCTGCGATGCTGTGCGGGCACGTGCCCAGCCCCACCGTGGAGGGAACGCCGACTGCAGCGCCTCGAACTCAGGATTCCGCCACCCGTCGTCGGCCTCGCCGCCGGCACCGGCGTGATCGCGCTGACGGTCCTGGTGCCGGGCGCCGGGTTCGCGTTCCCCGGCAGCCGCGTCCTGGCCGTCTGCCTGGTCCTGGTGGGCATCGGCATCGATCTGGCCGGTCTCGTCGCCTTCCGGCGCGC
>CAYOSM010000019.1:25741-28776 GCA_964406645.1 uncultured Bifidobacteriaceae bacterium
CGGCGCGCGTGCGCCGGTGGATCGGGCGGAGGTGATCACCGGGCCGGGTGCTCATCCGATCGGTCAGCAGGAGTCGCTCGGACGAGGGCGGCGAGTTCTCCGGCCGAGCGGCCGATGCCCGGAGCCCGGGCGAGGTGGTCGGCGATCCGGGATGCCTCCAGCGCGTGGACCGTCCGGAGTCCGCGGATGATCCAGCCCAGGTAACCGTCGGTGGGCGGGGCGGCCGGCCCCGGTTCGAAGGATCCGTGGCTCAGCGTCAGGACCGGCGCACCCCCGATCCGTCCCACGACGTGGACGGTCCCGTAGCGGCCCTGCCGGAGCATCAGGGAGCGACCGGGTTCGAGGTCGTCCGGGTCGACGACATCCGGATCGCCGGCCTCCTCCGGCGCGAGGTGCATCTCCTGCGCCGCCACGTCGAGGAATGCCGCCAGATCGAGCGGATACGCGGCCAGCAGCGCGGTGCCGTCCCGGTCGGGGTCGAAGAACGCCATGCCGCCGCCCCACACCCGCGAGACGCCGGCGAAGTGCACCGCGCCGGGTACGGACAGGGGACGTGGCGCCGGCATCCGCGCGGGCGGGGTTCGGCACCCCGGATGGGCGCGTCGGCCACCCGGTGGCGTGCCGCCGAAGAGATAGCTCGCGAAGCGCTCGGGGCTGAGGTTCGATCCGTATGCGGCGTACCAGACCGCCTGCGGCATGTGCGTCACTCCACCGGACGGGTGTCGCGGCCGACGGCCGCCCCACCACGTCTACCAGACGTACCGGCCCGCCGAAAGCGCGGTCAGGCGGGCGCCCCGCCCTTGCCCACCGCCACCGGCTCTGCCGGCAGCCGGACGAGCCGCTTCTTCTTCACGGTGTAGCCGGAGGGCAGCCTGCCTTCCTTCATCATGAGGACCGGACAGCGACGGCAGCGCGGCTTGGACGCGCAGCACTTCGACTTCGGCTGCTTCGCCGACTTCCCCTTGGCCATTAGGCAACCCTAATCCATCGGCCCGTGATCCGGACCGACGAGGAGGCGATCGACGCCGTCTTCGACGGTGGCTGCGACGGCCCGGTGTCAGGCACCAGGCCGTCGCTCCGAACTCGGCATCCACGAATACCCTGCATATCTGGGCTATCCCGGTGCGCCGCAGTCAACGAGCGACGAGGAAGTGTCAGGCACCAGGCCGTCGCATCGATTTCACGGCAACCGTTCCGACCCGGGAATCCTCACGCGTGTCCGGGTGGCGCGGGTACTAAACTGATCATGTGACCGCGTTCGGAATCATGAGTGCCCGGGACCCCTGGTTCCGCATCGGTCGCCTCGAGGTGACGACCACGATCCTCGTGCTCTTCGCCCTCGCCGCGTCCGTCGTCGCCTATGCGATCGACCCGCCGCCGAAGGAGTTCATGGTCTCGCTCGCGCTGCTGACGAGCGAGGTCTCAAGCGGAGAGGTGTGGCGCCTTCTCACCTGGCCGTTCGCCACGGTGGACTTCACCCTGTGGCTCCTCGTGAGCGCCTACGTCTTCCTGTTCTCGGGATCGGACCTCGAACGGGAGACCGGCCGACGCGGCTACATCGTGCTCCTGGTCGGCGCCGTCCTCGCCATCAGCGGGGCCACCTACGGCGCGGCTCGGCTCTTCGGCATCGAGGACGGCATCTGGGGGTTCGGCACGCTCGCCACCGCCTGGCTCCTCCTCTACTGCGCCGAGCATCCGGACCGACCGTTCTTCTTCATCATCCGGGCGTGGATGGTGGGAGTCGCCATCGTCGCGCTCACGATCATCAACGACATCGCGGTCCGGCACTGGGACAACCTGTTCGGCTTCCTGGTCGGCATGGTCGTCATCGCGCTCATCGCCCGGGCCGTGGGCCTCCTCACGATGTACGGGTTCATCCCGGCGCTCTCCATGCCGTCGCGGCGAAGGGCACCGAAGGAGACCGCACGGGGGACGAAGACGACCAAGCGCCGCGGCCGTCGCCACCTTTCGGCCGTTCCCGACCCCCCGCCCGACGAACCCGAGCCCTTCCGCCCCGCGCCGGCCGATCTCCCTCCCGCGGAGGCGACGCCGTCGGCGTCGGAGGACGAGCTCGCGATGGACGCGCTCCTCGACAAGATCTCCGCCGGCGGCCTGGCCTCGCTCACCGACGCCGAACGCGACGAGCTGGAAGAGCTCCGGCAGCGTCTGAGCAAACGGTAGGGCCCTGCCCGGTCGGCGACTGCCTCCGATCGGCGCGTGATCCCCGGCCGGAGTACCGTTCGCGGTGTGAGCGAACGACCACTTGACGGACGCGTCGCCGTCGTCCTCGGCGGGGCCGGTGAGGTCGGCGAGGGCATCGTCGCCGGGCTCCTGTCCGCCGGTGCACGGGTTGCCGTCCCCTCCCGACGCCCGGAGCGGCTCGACGATCTGGCCGCATCGCTTCGGTCCAACGACTTCTCCACGGACAACCTGGTCCCCGTCGTGGGCGATCTCTCGGCGGGAGGCGAGGAGGCACGTGCCCTGGCGCGTGAGATCGCGCGGATCGCCGGCCCGCCCGATCTGGTCGTGGCCGCTCTCGGAGGGTGGGACGCGGGCCCCCCGCTCGCGGACATGCCGATGGATGTGTGGGATCGCACGGTCGAGGACGGCCTTCGAACCCACCAGCTCGCCGTCCACGCGTTCATCCCGATCCTGCGGGGACGCCCCGGCGCCAGCTACGTGATGATCAACGGGGCGGCCGCCCGGTACCCGGTCCCGGGGTCGGGCGCGGTGTGCGCCGTCGCCGCCGGTGAGCTGATGATGGCGCAGGTCCTCGCCGCGGAGGAATCCGGCCACGACATCCAGGTCGAGGCGTACGTCCTCGGCCCCGTCGGGACGCGCTCACGCGACAACACCGCCGTCTGGATGGCCAGCGCGGTTCAGATCGGCGAGATCATCGCCACCCGTGCGGCGCGACGCCTCGACCCGGGGGGACCGGACGCCGGACCCGCGACCATCATCGAGATCCTCTCCGCCCCCGACGTGGCTCGTGCCCGGAACCTCCCGGTCGGCGGGGTCCGCGGCTCACTGATGGG
>CAYOSM010000019.1:28876-35120 GCA_964406645.1 uncultured Bifidobacteriaceae bacterium
TGCTCTGGGGGCTTCAGACCGGCGGGCTCTCGAAGAGCATCCGCCGTCGCCGCCCCCCGTACGGTTACTGAGAACGGCCGTGTAGCGCTCGGTGCCCGGCATGGCACGGAGCGCTACATGCGCAGGTCCGAACGCCCCCGGTCAGATGGTCAGCGTGCCCAGCACATCGAGCAGATGGTCGATATCGGCGATCGTCGTCGGCACGCCGAAGCTGGCACGCAGCGCCCCGTCGGGCAGGCCGAGCCGGACGAGCAGCGGGTGCGCGCAGAAGCGTCCGGCGCGCAGGCCGACACCGTGCTCGGCTGCCAGGGCGGCGCTCACCTCGGCGGGCGTGCGCCCGGCGACGGTGAAGGAGACGACGCCGACAGCGTCGGCCGAGTCGCGCCAGATGCGCACGATCCGGACACCGGGCAGACGCTCCAGCCCCTTCACCAGGCGGGTGCGGAGGGCGTCCTCGTGCGCGGCGAGCGCACCGGCGGGAAGGGCGGCGAGTTCCTCGCACGCCGCCGCCAGCGCGATCGCTCCCAGGAGATTCGGCGTGCCGCCCTCGTGACGCTCCGGTGCCGTGCGCCACTCCACGCCGTCCGCGCGGACGTCCTCCACGGCTCCGCCCCCGTACAGGTGGGGCGCGGCGGCGTCGAGCCAGTCGCGGCAGCCGACGAGGGCCCCCGCACCGAACGGTGCATACGTCTTGTGGCCGGAGAACGCGACGTAGTCGGCGTCCCAGCCGGCGAGGTCGAGCGGACGGTGCGGCGCGAGCTGGGCCGCGTCGACGGCGAGCCGGGCTCCGTAGAGGTGTGCGAGGGTCGCGAGCCGGGCGATCGGAAGCGTCTCCCCCGTCACGTTCGAGGCGCCGGTGATCGCGAGTAGCGCCGTCCGGCCCGCCGCGAGGGCCTCCTCGATCCGCCCGAGCGTCTCCTCGACGGTGTCGGCGTGAGCGATCCGCCGGTGCGGACGGGTCGTCCACGGGAGCAGGTTGGCGTGATGCTCGCAGTCGAGGAAGAGCACGTCGCCCGCGCCGTCCGGAACCGCCGCGGCGAGCAGGTTGAGCGCGTCGGTGGTGTTGCGGACGATTACGCAGACGTCGTCCGGACGGGCTCCGGCGAATGCCGCGACGGCGGCTCGCGCCTGCTCGTACCGCTCGGTCGACCGAGCGGAGAACGGCCCCGCGCCGCGGTGGACGCTCGCGTAGGTCGGCAGCGCCGCCACAACGCACTCGGCGACGCTGACGAGCGCCGGGGCGGTGGCGGCGAGGTCGAGGCCCACGTGACGGACCTCACGCCCGTCGGCGAGCGTGACGCGCTCACCGGCCCCCACGACGGGAAGGAGCGGCGTTGCCGCGAGCACCGCGCCGTCATCGACGGTCGGCGGGCGGCGTCGCGGCGTGTTCGGTGGCCGGCGGATCGGGTCGGGTGAACGGCGAGACGGGATCGCCGACGTGTCGGAACGAAATCGGGTGAGCGACATGGGTGCACCTCATCGGGTCGGTGGGACCCACCTGCATGCGGGTCCGCGCTTGCCACAGAACCGCTCGAGGCGGCCTGTGCGGCCTGGTCGTCTCCCGGGGCACCCCGCCGCGGTTGGAGGGTTGCCGGCCAGCGAGCCGGGACTTGGCGCTGGCGCTCTTGACCGAGGACCACAGTACCGGCGGTCCGGCCGCCTGTCAATACCCCACAGAATCAGTGGACAATCACGGTCGGGCGTCATGCCCGGTGGCTACCCGGCGTTCTCCGTGCCGCGCAGTTCCTCCACGATTCGCACGCCGCTCGACGTGCCGATCCGGTCGGCACCGGCCCCGATCATGGCGAGCACGTCGCCCGCGGTCCGGATGCCGCCCGAGGCCTTGACACCCGTCTGCGGGCCGACGACGAAGCGCATCAGCGCCACGTCCTCGACCGTCGCCCCTCCGCCACCGAAGCCCGTGGAGGTCTTGACGAAGTCGGTCCCGGCGTCCTGCGCGATGACGCAGGCTGCGACCTTCTCGTCGCGTGTGAGGAGGGCCGTCTCGAGGATCACCTTCACGATCGCGCCGCCGGCGTGGCACGCCGCCACGACCTCCGCGACGTCGTCCCGTACGCGCTCGACGTCCCCGTCCTTCAGAGAGCCGATGTCGATGACCATGTCGATCTCGACCGCGCCCGATCCGATCGCCATCTCGGCCTCGCACACCTTGACCTCGGTCGGCGTGGCCCCCAGCGGGAAGCCGACCACGCTGCACACGCCGACGGCGGAGCCGGAGAGCTCCTCCGCGCAGAGCCCCACCCGGACGGGGTTGACGCACACGGTCGCGAAACCGTGGACGTGTGCCTCGGAACACAGGCTGCGGATCTCCCGCTCGGTCGCATCCGGCCGGAGCAGGGTGTGATCGATCATCCCGGCGACCAGGTCCGCCGCGGGCGACGTCGGGGCGGCCGGCGCGACCTCACCATGCGACTCCAGGTCGTCGACCCGTCGCAGGGCCGCGGCGATCCGGCTTCTCAGTTCGGTGGACATCGTTCTCCCGTCGTCTCGCTCCCGCTCCGGCCCGATGAGAGCCGTTCACGCCGCAATATTGCGCGCTCTAACCCTCAACTTAATCCTTAGATACTCGTAAAGACATCCCGCTGTGCGGTCCACCGACACCGACAGCGATACCCATTCGTGTGCAGGGACTTCTGCCTAGGAACGCGACGCACGCCACGGACTCGTCAGGACACGGCGTGCGGGGGCCAGCGCTCGTGGTCGAGTGGTTCGCTCAGAATCGCGCCTCGTGGCCTCTGACGTCCCGGATCGCTGAGTTCGAGGTGACGCGCGACCGGTCCGCGCCAGGCCTCGTAGGCGGTGCACGCCGCATCCGGGTCGTCGGGATGCGCGCCGATCGCCTGCGCGAGGGCCAGGGCGTCGCCCGCGCCGATGCCCGCGCTTGCCCCCGTCTCCGGACCGAAGAAGTGGGCCGCATCGCCGATGATCACGAGCCCGGGGATCCACCACCGGGGACATGAGAGGAGCTCGGGCTCGGTGTAGAGGAGCTCGTCCGTCGAGGTGAGCGCGCGCACCCCGTCGGCCGACTCGGGAAGAAGGAGGGACCACGCGGCGATGAACGCCTCGATGCCGGGCGCCACGGCTGCCTCACGTCCCACGCGATCCATCGTCCGCCATCCGAACGACCCCTCGGGCCAGCTGAGCATCCCGATGTGCGATCCGTTCGACAGATAGGTCATCGCGAACGACTCGGCCACCGGGACCGGGCTCATCCATTCGATCTTCCCCTCCTCGAGGGGGGCGAACTGCGTCTCGAGGCCGGCCATCTCCCGCACCCGCGACCTGATCCCGTCGCAGGCGACGACCAGATCGGCCGGGATCGACCGGGCACCGTCCGTCCCCTCCACCACGGCACCGATCACGCGGCCGTCCGGGGATCGTTCAAGGGCGACGACGGAATGCTCGTGGAGAACCGGGAGTCCCTCACCGATGGCGGCGAGGACCCGGCCCACCTCGATCGCCACGGCCGCCGCGGTGCCGTCCGGGCGCTGGCCGATGGCACGCCCCTCGGTGCGGATGCGATCGAGGACCCCGAGATCGGCCATCGCGTCGTCGGCATGGTGCCCGAGCATGAAGCCGCGCTTGACGTAGACCCCCGCGGGCATGCGCTCGACGACCACCGGATCGAGGCCGCGGCGACGGAGGAGCGCGGCCAGTGTCAACCCGACGAGACCGCCTCCGGCGATGACCACTTTCATGGTCCGACGCTACCAGCCACGGGCAGCGTGTGAGATGCGCGTCGCGCTACGCTGTGCGAATGCCACCACTTCGATCACGAACCTCCACCCACGGCCGCAACATGGCCGGAGCGCGCGCGCTGTGGCGCGCCACGGGAATGACCGACGACGACTTCGGCAAGCCGATCATCGCGATCGCGAACAGCTTCACCGAGTTCGTCCCGGGCCACGTGCACCTCAAGCACATGGGCGAGGTGGTCGCCGAGACCGTACGGGAGGCCGGCGGGGTCGCCCGCGAGTTCCACACCATCGCGGTCGACGACGGCATCGCCATGGGTCACGGCGGCATGCTCTACAGCCTGCCCAGCCGGGAGATCATCGCCGACTCGGTCGAGTACATGGCCAACGCGCACTGCGCGGACGCACTCGTGTGCATCTCGAACTGCGACAAGATCACGCCGGGCATGCTCAACGCCGCGCTGCGGCTCAACATCCCGGCCGTGTTCGTGTCCGGCGGGCCGATGGAGGCCGGCAAGGCCGTGATCGTCGACGGCGTCGCCCACGCCCCCACCGACCTGATCACCGCCATCTCCGCATCGGCCTCGGACGACGTCAGCGACCAGGGCCTCAGCGAGGTCGAGCGGTCGGCGTGCCCGACGTGCGGTTCGTGCTCCGGCATGTTCACCGCGAACTCCATGAACTGCCTGACCGAGGCGCTCGGGCTCTCGCTGCCCGGCAACGGGTCCACCCTGGCCACGCACGCCGCGCGACGCGATCTCTTCCGGCGCGCCGGCACGCTTATCGTCGATATCACGCGCCGGTACTACGAGGAGGACGACGACTCCGTCCTGCCGCGCAACGTCGCCACCCCGGCGGCGTTCCGCAACGCGATGGCCCTGGACATGGCCATGGGCGGATCCACCAACACCGTCCTGCACATCCTCGCCGCAGCGCGAGAGGCCGAGGTCGAGTTCTCGATCGACGACATCGACGCCGTCAGCCGCCGGGTACCGTGCCTGTCGAAGGTGGCGCCCAACAGCGACTACCACATGGAAGACGTCCATCGGGCCGGTGGCATCCCCGCAATCCTCGGCGAGCTGGACCGAGGCGGGCTCCTGGAGCGTGACGTGCATGCCGTCCACGCCGACTCGCTGGACGACTGGCTGTCCGAATGGGACGTGCGCTCCGAAGAGCCCACGGAGAGAGCGCTGGATCTCTTCCACGCGGCGCCCGGAGGCGTCCGCACCATCGAGCCCTTCTCCACGTCCAACCGGTGGGAGTCGCTCGACACCGACGCCGAGGACGGCTGCATCCACGACGTGGCCCACGCGTACACCGCGGAGGGCGGCCTGCACGTCCTGCGCGGGAACCTGGCCGAGGAGGGATGCGTCATCAAGACGGCCGGCATCGACGAGGAGCTCTTCACGTTCAGCGGCCCCGCGCGCGTGGTCGAGAGCCAGGAGGACGCGATCGACGTGATCCTCAACAAGAAGGTCCAGGCCGGTGACGTGATCGTCATCCGGTACGAGGGTCCCGCCGGTGGCCCCGGGATGCAGGAGATGCTGTATCCCACCGCGTTCCTGAAGGGGTCCGGCCTCGGCAAGAAGTGCGCGCTCATCACCGATGGGCGCTTCAGCGGCGGCACGTCGGGCCTCTCCATCGGGCACGTCTCCCCCGAGGCCGCATCGGGCGGCACCATCGGCCTGGTGCAGGACGGCGACGAGATCCAGATCGACGCACATGCCCGGGTCATCCATCTCAACGTGCCGGACGACGTGCTGGCCGAGCGCCGCCGCGAGATGGAGTCGCGTCCCGAGCCGTGGACCCCGGTCGACCGCGACCGTACGGTGAGCCTCGCGCTGCGCGCCTACGCGAAGCTCGCGATGTCGGCGTCCGACGGCGCCGTGCGCGACATCAGCCGCCTCAACTGATCGGACGGTGCCGCCCGACGTGAGCCGGGCGGCACCTCATACCGTTCAGTCCTTGCGGGGACGTCCGCGCCCGGTGAGGTCATCCAGGCGGCGGCGATCCCTCTTGGTCGGTCGCTCGCCCATGCCCGCCCCCACCGGCGGCGCCACGCGCCGCTGATCGGAAAGGACACGTCGCCGCTCGATCGACTCGGGGGTCTCGGTGTAGAGGGTGGCCGCCACGCTCGCCGATCCGCGGCGATCGGCCAGACCCGTCACCTCGACGTGCCACGGCATCTGACCGACGGTCAGCTCGATGCGGTCCCCCACCTGCACGTCCTTCGACGGCTTGGCGCGGGCGCCGTTGACGTGGACCCGACCACCGGCCACGGCCTCGGTCGCGAGCGTGCGCGTCTTGAAGAAGCGCGCCGCCCACAGCCACTTGTCGATCCTGACCCGTTGCACGCGATCGAATCTACCGCCTCGGCACGCCGCCGGAGGGACCGGGGCGTGACCATGGGACGTCCCTCGCTTCAGGAGGAGATGCCGGGCGACTCCTCGTCCGCCGCGACCGGCGTGTCGCAGCGGGACCTCCGACGGGCGGGTCGCAGGATCTGCCAGATCGCGGTGAGCACCCAG